>JAQXGX010000160.1 GCA_029006935.1 Eggerthellales bacterium
CAGGTAGAAACCGGTGACCTGGAGACCATCAAGGCCATCACCGATCAGCTGGGCAAGGAAGACTTTACCTTTGGCGCTCAGCTGGGCGACTTCGTTGAGCAGCCCACGGTCTATACCTACTGGAACGACATCCTTACCGCCTTCGACACCGATGCCCTCAAGTCCACGGACATGATCCACGTCATGGGCAACCATGAGCAGTACGGCGACGAGGGCGCTGCCGCCAAGAGCATGTTCAACATTCCCGAGGAGCCGTACTACTCCGTCACCTACGGCAACACCTACGTTGCGGTCCTGGAGTACGCTGCGGGCAAGGACGAGCTGAACAAGATTGCTGACTGGCTGGTCAAGGATGCTTCTGCTTCCAAGGCAACCTGGAAGATCGTGCTCATGCATGCTCCTCCCTACAACACGAACCCCTCCGAGGATTCGTATGCCCCTATTAACAGCATCATCCCCGCGGCCTGTGACCAGGCGGGCATCGACTTCGTGTTCAGCGGTCACAACCACTCCTATGCTCGTACGGTCCCCCTGGTGAACCAGGAAGAAGATCCTAAGGGCACCGTGTACTTCACCTGCGGTTCCACGGGCGAAAAGTCCTATGCGGTAGCCCCGGGTGACTTCAAGTGGGCAAAGGAGACTTCCGAAGGCAAGGCTCTTCCCACGCAGGACTTCGATGGCCTGTATCTGACCGTCAACGCCACGGACGACTCCTTCACGGTGACGGCCTATGAACGTAACGGCTCGGTGTACGACACCTACACCAAGGAAAAGAATCCCTGCGGTGAAAAGGGCCACGATTTCAGGTTCGATGCCGATTCCCAGCGTCTGCTGTGCGCCAACTGTGAGCGCACCAAGTCCGCGGGCGATTACACCGGTCTGGTGAAGACCGTGGATGGCAAGGCCCATGTGTACCTGGTGGGCGGCGCCATGCAGAAGAACAGCTGGGCTCCCTACGGTGAAGACCAGTACTACGTGGGTGCGGACGGCATGAGCGTGAGCGGCACCCAGGTAATCGATGGCATCGAGTACACCTTCGACGACCTGGGCAAGTGCATTCGCGGCTCCTTCGTCAAGGAAACTGTGACCGCCGCCGACGGTACCACCAAGACCCTTACCCGCTACTATCCTGGCGGCGTGGGCTATGCCACCGGCTGGTGGGACATCGACGATGGCAAGTACTTCTTCCACAAGACCACCGGCGAGCTCTATACCGGCAAGAATCGCAAGATCCGCGCGGCTACGGGCTCCGAGTACCGCTATTACACCTTCAGCAGCACCGGTGAGCTGCTGGTGGGCGCCTTCTCCAAGAACCCCGATACCGGTAAGGTTCGCTACTACTGGGGAGACACCTATGTGAAGGGCGAGACCATCAAGGTCAAGGGCGCGCCCTATACCTTCGATGACGAAGGCAACATGGTGGTCAAGAAGCTGAGCAGCTGCAAGATCAGCCTGGCGAGCAAGGTGACCTATACCGGCAAGTCCCAGAAGCCCAAGGTGACCATCACCTATGGCTCTGGTACCCTTTCCAGCACCGTTACCTCCGAAACCGTCCAGTACAACAACTTCACCGTGAGCTACTCCAGCAACGTGAAGATCGGCACTGCCAAGGTGACCCTGAAGGGCAATCCGGATCGCGGATTCACCGGCACGGTGACCCGCACCTTCAAGATCTGCCCCAAGGGCACCAGCCTGACTAAGGTGTCTGCGGCCAAGAAGGGCTTCAAGGCCACGTGGAAGAAGCAGACCACCAAGACCACGGGCTACCTGATCCGCTACTCCACCAGCAGCAAGATGACTAACGTGAAGTACTCCCGGATCACCAAGAACACCACCACCAGCCGCTCGGTGGCCAAGCTCAAGGCCAACACTCGCTATTATGTGCAGGTGCTTACCTACACCAAGGTAGGCGATACCAACTACAACAGCAGCTGGTCGAAGGTTATGAGCGTTCGCACCAAGTAGCTTGCTTGGAACGGAGTATTGCTCCGCGGAATCGGGTTTGACCTGAGCACAAAAGGGGACCGCGCCGAATGGCGCGGTCCCTGTGTTTTTGGGGCTGGGTTTTGCGGAGGGAGCGGGACCTTGACTGGAAGCCGCGTGCCTGAGGGAGCTGGACTTGGGCCCAAAGATTGGTGAAGTGCCTAGCCGGTAACGATGAAGGGCTGGATGGCACCGGCCACGTTGCAGATGGGCATGGTCTGCAGCCACACCTTGCCGGGGCCGGTCAGACGGGAGTTGAACAGGCCCTCGCCGCCGAACACGATGTTGGCCGCGCCCTTCACCCGCTGGATTTCCAGGGAAACGCCGCCGCTGAAGGCCAGCACGTTGCCGGTGTCCACGATGATCTGCTGACCAGGGGCCAGGTCGTACTCCACCATTTCGCCGTCGCATTCGATGAACGCGATGCCCTGGCCGCTCAGGCGCTGCATGATGAAGCCTTCTCCGCCGAAGATGCTGCCGGTGATCTTCTGGTTGATGTGAACGCTCAGGTCCACGCCCATCTCGGATGCCAGGAAGCCGGATTTCTGGACCACCAGCTCATGGCCGGGGGAAATCTGCACCGGCAGGATGCGGCCGGGAAAGCTGGAGCCAAAGGCTATCTTGCCGTTGTCTCGGGCGGTGTACACGTTCATGAACAGGCTTTCGCCGCTGAGCAGGCGACCGAACATCTTGCCGGCGCCGCCGCCGGTGGTGGTCATGTCCAGGCAGGGGTCCATCCAGATCATGGATCCCGACTCGTTCTTCATGGCTTCGCCCCTTTGCAGGTGGCAGATCACTGCGGGAAAGGCCCCGCCGATGATTTCATACTGCATCCCGAACCTCCTTCGATGCCGTTGCGCGGGATTGTGCATAGTCGCTATTCTAGGGTAGGTTTTGCTATGTGGGCAGGTTCTGCCGTAAAGCTGTTTCTCTGCCGTTACAAGATGCGATGAAGGGCGCTGCTCTGCTATTCTGGTGAGCGGAAAAACGGCGTTTCGCAACGGACAAAAGGAGGTCCTCATGGACGGAAAGATCAAGATCTGCCCCAAGTGCCAGGCGTGGACGGTGGGGGACGGCGATCTGTGTACCACCTGCGGTGCGCGCCTGACCGAAACCGAGTACACCGACCTGTACTGGAAGCTTGACAAGGAAGAGCGCAAGAGCGTCCTGCATGGCGTGGCGGTGATGCTGGGCCTTTCCGAAGACAAGATGATGCCCGGGGATTCTCAGGGCCAGGAAGAGCGGTAGTGGGCCTTTCGCCCTCTCTTCCGTCTTCCGTTTTCCCCTTCCCTGACTTAGACCACTCCGCCTACCTGGGTCTGTCTGTAAAGGTGGTTCCGACTGGGTCATGGTTGTGGTAATATATTCGGTCGGAATTTCAACTTATCGAAAGGTTTCACCTATGTCAGGACATTCTAAGTGGGCTACCACTAAGCACAAGAAGGCAGCTGCAGACGCCAAGCGCTCCACGCTGTTCTCTAAGCTGGCTCGTCAGATCACCGTTGCCGCCAAGGCCGGCGGCGATCCGAATCCTGACAACAACGCACAGCTTGCCGCTGCCGTCGAGCGTGCCAAGGCTCAGTCCATGCCCAAGGATCGCATCAAGACTGCTATCGACAAGGCTTTTGGCGCGGGTAAGGACGCTTCCAGCTACGAAACGGTCATCTACGAAGGCTATGGCCCCTGCGGCGTTGCCGTGTACTGCGAAACCCTGACCGACAACCGCAACCGCACCGCCGCCGACGTGCGCGCCGCCTTCACCCACCATGGCGGTAACCTGGGTACTTCCGGTTCCGTTGCCTTCCAGTTCGAGCGCATCGGCGAGATCGTGATCGAGAAGATTATCAAGGGCGAGGGCAAGAAGGACCCCGACCGCGAGAACATCGTGGACGAGGAAGAGCTGGAGATGGCCGTTCTGGAGGCGGGCGGCAACGACTATGAGGATGCCGGCGAGGAGTGGATCGTCAAGACCGACGCCTCCGACCTGATGGCCGTGAAGAAGGCTCTGGAGGCTCAGGGTATCGAGGTCAAGGGTGCCGAGCTGACCATGGAGCCTACCACTCCCCAGGCTGTGACCGTGGACGAGGCCCGCAAGGTCATGCGTCTGGTGGACAAGCTGGAGGACCTGGAGGACGTTCAGGACGTGTACCACACCATGGACATGACCGACGAGATCATCGAGGCCCTGGACGAGTAGTCCGCGTCTTTTGAAACGATGCAATGCATGGGAGGCTGCCTGCGGGCGACCTCCTTTCTTTTGCCGGACCCACCCGGCCTTCTACCAACGCGCCCCCCGGCCTCCCGCGCAAAGCAGGATGCGCTGAGCTTGGCGGGCATGCCTCTTCTGTGCCTGCGCTCCCTTTCGCCCGAAAAGAGAGCCCATTGGCTGCGAAACGCGACAAAAACAGTGGGAAAAACCAAGGGGAAAAATATGAGAAATTGACGCGAATGGTAGTTTTCTTGGGGTGAACGGAGTGCTATCATTCGTGTATCGATAGTGGACTGGGGCAATTATTCCTGATTGACTCGCATTTCTACCTGCTATCTTTCACCATTCATTCCATGTAGGAGGGTTTTGCTATGGAGAATGCTATTTTCACTCGCAGGAGCGTTCGCGAATTCACCGACCAGGCAGTGGAGCCCATCAAGCTCAAGGCTCTGATGAAGGCTGCCATGGCCGCTCCTTCCGCAGGCAATCAGCAGCCCTGGGAATTCTACGTGGCAACCCAGCCCAACATCCTGAAGAAGCTGAGCGAGGTGGGCCAGTATGCTCAGGCGGCGGGGAACGCGCCCATGGTGATCGTGGCCTGCAACTACAATCGCGGTATGCGTCATGCCGACTTCGTGCAGCAGGACATGGCGGCATCGGTCCAGAACATTCTGCTGGAAGCCGTTAACCAGGGCCTGGGCGCAGTGTGGATGGGCGTTGCTCCCAAGCGCGGTCGCATGGAGATCGTTCGCAACATCCTGAACCTTCCGGCAAACCTTGATCCCTTTGCCCTGATCGCCGTGGGGTATGCCGCGGACGAAGGGGAGCCGGAAAAGCGCTTCGACCAGTCTCGTGTTCACGTGCTGAACGGGTCCACCTACGTGGCCTTGTAGAGCCTGCGTAAAACCTTTCTAACTCGGGGAAGGCCGTCTTCGGGCGGCCTTTCTTGTCGTTTCCGGCCGAAGGTGCGCCGTCCAAGCACGTTGCGTCCTGCTTCGTCCAGTGCGACGAGGGCAGGGAAGACGCGCTGCCGCTGGTCCCCCAATCGCCGCCTTAGCGCAGGAACAGGCGTATGACCTTGGCCTTCCAGTCCTCATAGGGTTGGTAGCGCAGGGGCAGGTCGATCCAGTTGTGCTTTTGCAGCGTGCTCTTCTGATGGCTGAAGGTTCGGAAGGACTGGATGCCGTGGTAGCTTCCCATGCCGCTGTTGCCCACGCCGCCAAAGCCCATGCGACTGGTGGCGATGTGGACGATGGTGTCGTTCACGCAGCCGCCGCCGAAGGAAACCCGCTCCATGAAGCGGCGCTGGGTAGCCTTGCTATTGCTGAACAGGTACAGGGCCAGGGGCTTTTCGTGGGACCTCACAAAGGCCTCGGCTTCGTCCTCCCCCGAAACCGCGATGATAGGAAGCACAGGGCCGAAGATTTCCTCCTGCATGACGGGGTCCTGGTCGGTGACGCCGGTCATGACCACGGGGGCAATGCGCAGGGACTCCTGGTCGGCGAACTGCTTCGGCCCGGCGCAGAAAGCCACCTTGGCAGGATCGATCAGGCCCATGATCCGGTCGAAGTGCTTGCGGTTGACAATGCGGCCGTAATCGGGGTTGTCCAGCGCGTTTGCGCCGTACATGGCGACCACCGCTTCCTCCAGCAACTCCAGGAACCGGTCGTGGACGGAGGCATGGCAAAGCACGTAGTCCGGGGCGATGCAGGTCTGCCCCAGGTTCAGCCACTTGCCGAAGGCCAGACGACGGGCGGCCAGCTTCAGGTCGGCGTCCTTGGCAATGATGCAGGGGCTCTTCCCGCCCAGCTCCAGACTGACCGGGATCAGGTGCCGGCTGGCCTTTTCCATGACCAGCTTGCCCACGGTGGGGCTGCCGGTGAAGAACAGGTAGTCGAAGCGCTGCTCCAGCAGGGCGGTGTTTTCCTCCCGTCCTCCCAGCACCACGTCCACATGGCCTGGTTGGAACACTTCCCGAATCAGCTCGGAAATGACGGCGCTGGTGGCGGGGGAGTAGGCGCTAGGCTTGACCACACAGCAGTTCCCCGCTGCAACGGCGCCGATCAGCGGCTCCAGGCTGAGCATGAAGGGATAGTTCCAGGGGCTCATGACCAGCACCACGCCGTAGGGCTCGCTCACCACCCGGTAGGTGGAGTGGAAGTTGGCCAGGTCGCTGGGCACGCGGCGCGGCTTGGCCCAACGCCGCACGTGGCGGATCTGGTGTCGCAGCTCGGCCAGGGTCAGGCCCACTTCGCACAGGTAGCCTTCGAAGGCGGATTTCCCCAGGTCCTGGGTCAGGGCCTCCTTGATCTCCGCTTCCCTGCGCTGGATTGCGGCCTGGAGCCGCCGCAGGGCCTGGATGCGGAACTCCACGTCCAGGGTGGCTCCGGTGGCGAAGAACTCCCGCTGCCTTTGGACCAGACGTTGGGTGGATTCTGCGGCGGTCATGGGCTACTCCTTCACCAGGTAATAGATCTGCTCCAGCTCCTTGGCGTCCATGAGCCGCGGCACGGGGTACAGCGGGTTGGACTCGGAGGCTGCGCGGCGGGCCATAAGGGGAATGTGCTCCTCCTGGATGCCAGCAAGCTTTTCGGGAATGTCCAGGGACGCGTTGAGGTCACGGAACCATTGTATAAAGGTTGCGCTTGCCTGGGCGTCGGTTTCGTCCTGCGGCGCTATTCCCGTGACGCGGGCAAGCGTGCCCAGCTTGGCGTGGCAGCTGCTGCCGTACAGCTCCAGCACGTAGGGGCAGACCACCGCATTGGCCAGGCCGTGGGGAATGCCGTACTGCCCGCCCAGGGAATGGGCCACGCCGTGGACGTATCCCACATAGGACTTGCTGAAGGCCAGCCCCGCGCGGTTGGCGGCCACCAGCATCTGCTTGCGCGCCTCCGCATCGGTCGGGTCCTGGTAGGCCCGCGGCAGGTAGCGGCGGATCAGGGTCACCGCCTCCTCAGCGCAGGCGCGGGTCTGGGCCGTGGTGGAGCGGCCGATGTAGGCCTCCACGGCATGGACCAGGGCATCCACGCCGGTGGTGCTGGTGACGTGCCTGGGAAGGCCCAGGGTCACCCGATAGTCCAGCACGGCGTAGCGGGGAATAAGGGGAAAGTCGCTGATGGGGTACTTGTAGTGGCTTTTGTCATCGGTGATGACCGCTGCCAGGGTGGTCTCGCTACCGGTGCCTGCGGTGGTGGGAACGGCCACCAGCAGGGGAAGGGGCAGCAGCACGCCCAGGATTCCCTTCATGCGGGACACGGGCTTGTTGGGCCGGGCTATGCGCGCGCCGCAGGCCTTGGCGCAGTCCATGGCGGATCCGCCGCCGAACGCGATGATGCAGTCGCAGCCTCGCTTCAGGTACAGGGCGCGAGCGTTCTCCACGTTGGTCACCGTGGGGTTGGGAACGGTTTCGTCGAACAGGGCGAAGTCCAGCCCCCGCTCCTCCAGGGCGCTAAGCAGCCCGCTTAGCAGGCCAAGCTGGTGAAGGGTGCGGTCGGTCACGATCAGGGGACGGCGCTTCCCCTGGTCAAGAAGGGTCTGAGCGGCTTCCTCCACGCTGGAAAGGACCACGGGGTCGCGGTAGGGCAGCACCGGCAGCGCTATACGCAGGGCGGTTTGGAACACGCGGCATCCCGCGGCTTGCAAGGGATTCATGGCCTCTCCTGGAGCTGGAAGCCTTGGCGTCAGGGGTGGCATGGGGCGTCAGGGCTGGTGATTAGTTTGACTTGCTAAATAATATTGGACAACAATACTAGCACAATGCCCACCGTTGTGTGGTACTATAAAAACGAACATTCGTTTGTAATTTGCATTTAGGTGGCGAAGGAGTGGAACGTGGGGCGGATCGAGCGCGTAGTCCTGGGCATTGACCCGGGCCTTGCCAATACCGGCTGGGGCGTGGTGCGTCAGTCGGGCAGCAGGCTGGACTGCGTTGCCTACGGCTGCACGGCCACGTCGGCGGACGACCCCCTGGAGCTGCGTCTGGGAAAGATCCATCAGCAGATCGACGCGGTCATCCGTCGCTTCCAGCCAACCTGCTGTGGCATCGAGACCGTGTGGTTCGGGCAGAACATCACTGCGGCCTTTGCCACCGGCCAGGCCCGGGGTGCGGCGCTGGTTGCCTGCGCCCAGCACGGGGTTCAGGTGGGGGAGTACACTCCCCGTCAGATCAAGCTGGCGGTGGTGGGCACCGGCACCGCGGAAAAGGACCAGGTCCAGTACATGGTCAAGCAGCTGCTGGGCCTTGGGGAGGCGCCACGGCCAGATCATGCGGCGGACGCTCTGGCGGCTGCCATCTGCTTCACCACCCACGAAGACGTGCTGAAGCAGGCCGCCCGTCGTCAGCAGGAGGTTCAGGACGCAAGTGTCCATGACCGCGTAGCCAGGGCCCTGCGTACTCAGAAGGGAGCAGTATGATTTCGTTTCTGCAGGGCACGGTTGCTGCCCGAACGGCTCAGTCCGTGCTGCTTAACGTCAACGGCGTGGGGTTCGAGGTGCTCATGTCCCAGGCAGGTCTGGCCAAGCTTCCCCAGCCGGGGGAGCAGGTGGCGGTCCATACCTACTTGCAGGTACGGGAAGACTCCATGACCTTGTTCGGCTTTCTTTCGCAGGAAGAAAAGTCCCTGTTCCAGCGCCTGATTGGAGTCAGCGGCGTAGGACCGAAGATGGCCTTGGCAGCCCTTTCCCTCTATGCTCCTGCCCAGCTGGTGGATGCCATCATGGAGCAGGACGTTGATCGCGTCCAGAAGATCCCCGGGGTGGGGAAGAAGACTGCTTCCCGCATCATCTTGGAAATGAAGGGAACTTTGGAAAAGGAGGCCACCTTGTTCGGAGGGGATGCTTCCTCGGCTGCTTCGCCCGCTTCCTCAGATGCGCTGGCAGGGGCCAAGGAGGCGCTGCTTTCCCTGGGCTTCACCTCGGCCGAGGCGGACTTGGCATGCAAGGGAGCTCCCGAGGGCGCTTCCGAAGGGGCGTTGCTACAATATGCGCTGAAGCGTTTGGGCTCGCAGTAGGCAGTAGGCGGAGGATTTGATGAACCCCAATGGCATACAGATCGAGGGACTGGTCTTTGAGGCGGGAAGCGGCAGCTCTGCGGCTTCTCTGGGCTCGGGTCCGGGTCCTCGGGCCCTTACTCCTGAGCTCACGGAAGACGACCTTGTCCTTGATCGCAGCCTTCGTCCCAAGATGCTGGAGGACTACTGCGGTCAGGAAAAGGTCAAGGAGTCGTTGTCCATCATGATCCAGGCGGCCCAGGCCCGGGGGGAATGCCCTGACCATGTGCTGTTCAGCGGACCTCCAGGTCTGGGAAAGACCACCTTGGCAACGGTGGTGGCAAACGAGCTGGGGTCGACCATCCGTACCACCAGCGGCCCTGCCATCGCTCGGCCGGGGGATCTGGCGGCTATCCTGACGAACCTGGAAGAAGGGGACGTCCTGTTCATCGACGAGATCCACCGGCTGAATCGCATGGTGGAGGAGGTGCTCTATCCGGCGTTGGAGGACTTTGCCCTGGACATAGTGATGGGCAAGGGCCCGGCTGCCCGTTCCATTCGCCTTGATCTGCCTCGATTCACCTTGGTGGGGGCCACCACGCGTACCGGATTGCTTACCGGGCCGTTGCGGGACCGCTTCGGCATAGTGTTTCGGCTCCAGTACTACACCCCCGAAGAGCTGTCCAGCATTGTGTTGCGCTCCGCTGCCATCCTTGACGTGGACATTACCCAGGAGGGCGCCTTTGAGATAGCTCGGCGCAGCAGGGGTACGCCGCGTCTTGCCAACCGCATGCTCAAGCGCGTTCGCGACTGGGCCCAGGTTAGAGGGGACGGCGTTATAGATGGGCAGACGGCCGCCCGGGCCCTGGACTTCTTCGAGGTGGACTCCCTGGGACTTGACGCCACGGACAACCGTATCCTGGAGTTTCTGACGGTGCGCTTCGGCGGCAGGCCGGTGGGCCTTTCCACCCTGGCGTCGGCTCTTTCGGAAGACCCGGAAACCCTTCAGGACGTATACGAGCCCTACTTGATGCAGCAGGGCCTGGTCGTGCGCACGCCTAAGGGCCGTCAGGCCACGGCGCGGGCGTTCCAGCATGTGGGACTTGAGGTCCCGGAAGGAGTCTAGGCCATGGCCATGCATCAGGACTACCTCATGCGCTACATCCAGCAGTTCGTGGAGGCGCTGGTGCGCAGTGCCACGCGGGTGGAAGAGCGGCAGGATTTCCAGGGGGCTGCTCGCTCCCTGGATAACGCGGTGGCCAATGCGGCGGATATGGACGTGGAGGTGCTCCTGGGCTTTGCTCCGGAGTCCCTGGCCAGCATCGTGAACGTCATGGGCGTGGACCCGCGTCTGGTAGAGTACATGGCTCGTAGTCTGGTTTTGGCGGGAGACTACTACGGCCGTGCGGGCAGCATGGACGTTTCCCTGCTGCGGGTGCAGCAGGGACAGGCCCTGGCGAACGCATTCGGCATAGATCTGGACCGTCCCTGGGAGGTGCTTCCCGAAGGGGCGGAAGTTCCCGCCGTCCCCGAGCCGGGGCTGTTCCTGGATGATTAGGGACTTTGCGCGTTTTCGCAGGTGGTGGCAGGATTGAGCGGCAACGGACTTGGTGTCGGTTAGGCAACAATTCCACGATTACGCCGAATTATTTCCTCTAATCCATAGCTTATGGGAAAAGTTGTACTAGACTGAATGCATGTCATTTCGTGGTGCTCTTGCACGGTGTGGCTCAGTGTTTACTGTTCAGCTATGGGTAAGAGAAGAGGTACGAAGTATGGCTGAAGGTACTGTCAAGTGGTTCAACCCTGAAAAAGGCTACGGGTTCATTTCCCAGAA
>JAQXGX010000161.1 GCA_029006935.1 Eggerthellales bacterium
CGCTTTGGATGTCGTCCACCAGCAGCAGCTCGGGGTCGCTGGCGTAGGCCAGCATGATGCCGAAGTACAGGCGGTCGTTAGACTCCAGACTGCGATAGGCCACGTCCGCCCGGTCCAGGAAGTCCCAGTCCTGCAGATAGGCGTCTACCGCAGCGCGGTTGGCCTTCTTGCCGGCCATCTGCAGCTCAGCCGCCATGAGGTCGCGGACGCTCAGGAACTCCGGCACATCGTTGATACCCTCCACAATAGTGATGGCGCTCAAGTCCCGCACCTTCTTATAGCGCTTCTTCAGATCGAAGCCCGCCACCGTGGCGGTGCCCATTTGGTAACGCATACGACCGCCCAGGGTCAGCAGCAGCGACGTCTTGCCGCAGCCTTCCGACCCAAACAAGGCCACGACCTGGCCTTTCTGGACCTGGAAGCTCACGTCCTCGTACACTGGGCCAAAGGGGGTCTTCAGCCCCAGCCCCTGCACGGAAACGTAGGGCGTTGTTTCGGTTTGCTCCATGAGCGTGCCTTTCGTTGTTCGACGCAAAACGCAAGGGCGGTGGTTGCGGGTGGCTTTGCGGGAGGCCCTCGCTTGCCGCCTGATGGCCAGGCGCCCTGTTTCCGCGAGACCCCCGCTTGCCGCCCGATGGCCAGGCGCTCTCCTGCGCTTTTTGACTGACTGGTCAGTTTGTTTTGACAGTAGTATACCATCCCCAAGAAGCCGGGGCTGAAAAAGTGACCACATAGTCAGAAATGTGGGAATTGCGTGGAGGTGCAGCCGATTTCGGCGGCATTCGGGCCGCGACGGGTCGCTAGATCCCAAGGCTTCCCTTCGCCCCCTAATAACGTGCAAATTAGCAGCGGCAGACGAAGGAAGCAGCAAGCGCAAGGCTCATGGACGTGGAAACGCCGGCCAAAATGGCAGCGCGGGCAAAAGAAAGGCCGCAAAGCCCGCCCACAAGCGCAGGCAGCCGGCTACTCGTCCAGGATGGCGCGGACTTCCTTGAACTGCTTGCCCAGCTCAGCCAGAGGGTCTTTCCGCTGCTCGCGAGCGCGCTCGGATTCCTCGGTAATGGCCATGGCGCAGGCTACCGCCTCTTCATGAGTGTAGGAAAGGGAAATGGGCAGCTCACGCACGCCCTGGTGCGCCGCCACCTCCTTGGCCCGTCCGCTCAGCACCACGTAGGGACGGCCCTTGGACGTACGCTTGACCTCGATTTCGCGCGGCCGAATGCCCTCGGAAAACCCGGTGCCCAGAGCCTTCACCACCGCCTCCTTGGCCGCAAAGCGCGTGGCGAAGTGGGTAGCGGGGTTGGAGCGGGACTCGCAGTACGTCCGCTCCCCTTCCGTGTACACGCGCCGTGCAAAGGAGGGGGTGCGCTCCAGGATCTGGGCTATACGCGCAATCTTCACCACGTCAAGGCCCAACCCCACCTGCCCTTCCAAAAACGCCGCGGAAACCGGGCTCGAAGCAGTTGACGAGCCTGCCGACCCTGCCGAACCGGGCAAACCCGAACCGGGCGCCACCGCACCCGCTGAACCCGCTGCGCTCATCGCGCCCGTCGCTCCAGCCACGCCCGCGACAGGCACGGCGGCCGCTTCCTTTGGATCCCTCACGTCAGCCCCTCCTACTCCACCGTCACGGACTTAGCCAGGTTGCGGGGCTGATCCACGTTGCAGCCGCGCAGCACCGCAATGGAGCGGGCCAGCAGCTGCAGCGGAACGCTGGCGGTGATGGCGCTGAAGCAATCCCGGACCTTGGGGATGTAGATCACGTGGTCGGCGTGCTTGCGAATCTCCTCGTCGCCTTCGGTGGCCACGGCAACGATCATGGCGCCGCGGGCCTTGGACTCCTGCAGGTTGGAGATGACCTTGTCGTACACCGGCGACTGGGTGGCGATGGCGATCACCGGAAAGCCGTCGCACAGCAAGGCGATGGGGCCGTGCTTCATTTCGCCCGCCGCATAGGCTTCCGCATGCAGGTAGCTGATCTCCTTGAGCTTGAGCGCGCCCTCGTAGCTGATGGCAGCCCCCATGCCGCGGCCGATGAACAGCGCGCTGCTGGCATCCTTGCAGGCCAGGGCCGCTTCATCGATGGCGCTCACGTCGGACAGGATGGACTCCACCTGCGCGGCGGTGTCGGCAAGCTCGCGAAACAGCAGGCGGATCTGGTTGGTGCGCATCTTGCCCTTGACCTGGGCAAGCAGCAGCCCCAGCAGCGTCAGGGAAACCACCTGGCCCAGGAAGCTCTTGGTGGATGCCACCGCGATCTCCTTGTTGGCCTTGGTGTAGATCACGCCGTCGGATTCCCGCGCCACCGGCGAGCCGATCACGTTGGTTATGCCGAAGACCTTGGCGCCCTTGCAGCGAGCGTCGCGGATGGCGGCCAGGGTGTCGGCGGTTTCGCCCGACTGAGAAACCGCCACCACCAGCGTGGTGGGGGTGATGATGGGGTTGCGGTACCGAAACTCGCTGGCCACCTCAACCTCGGTGGGAATGCGAGCCCAGCCTTCGATCAGGTTCTTGGCGATCAGCCCGGCATGGTAGCTGGTGCCGCACGCGATCACGTACACCCGGTCGATCAGGTTCAGCTCCTCCACGCTCAGGTCCAGCTCGTCAATGGCCAGGGTGCCGTCCACCAGACGACCGGCCAGGGTGTCGCGGATGACGCGGGGCTGCTCGTGGATTTCCTTCAGCATGAAGTCGGGGTAGCCGCCCTTTTCCGCAACGTCGATGTCCCAGTCGATGTGAGTGATCTTGGGATCCACCACCTGACCTGCGGCGTTGTAGTACGTGATTTCCGTGGGCGAAAGCTTTGCCAGCTCCCCGTCGGCCATGACCGTGACGTCGCGGGTGGCGTCGATCAGCGCGATCACGTCCGATGCCACGCGGGCGCCGTCCGGCCCCATGCCGATGACGATGGGGGAATCCTTGCGGGTGACCACGATGGCACCGGGCTCGTCAGCGCTGATCACCGCCAGGCCGTAGGCGCCGGCCATGCGCTGGGTTGCCGCCCGCACCGCCTCCACCAGGTCCGGGGTTTGGGCATAGGCGGCCTCGATCAGATGCGCCGCCACCTCGGTGTCGGTCTGGCTGGTGAAGCGGTGACCATCCGCCTCCAGCTCCTCCTTCAGCTCCACGTAGTTTTCGATGATGCCGTTGTGGACCACCGCGATGCGGCCGTCGCAGGAGGTGTGGGGATGCGCGTTTGCCGTGCTGGGGCGGCCATGGGTTGCCCAGCGGGTATGGCCGATGCCGCAGGTGCCCTCCAGTTGCTCCTGCTCCACGGCCTCCGCCAGCCCGGCCACCTTCCCCATGCGATGCACCAGGCGAAGCTGGCCGTTGCGCTGGACCGCCACGCCTGCAGAATCATAGCCGCGATACTCGAGCCGCCGCAGACCCTCGATCAGGACGGGACTTGCCGCGGTGCTTCCCGTAAAGCCAACGATTCCGCACATGCACTGCTCCTATCTTCGCTTCCGAATATGCTCGCTATTGTACCGCCATGTTCCCACTCGGGCGCAAAACGTCATCAGAAGGGCATTATCCCAGTTCAGCAGCACATTTGTTGGAAACGGCAAAGAGCGGGCGAAATCTTTGGAACTCTTCCGAAGGAAGAACAGGACCGTCAGGCGAGGAAATACATTGAACAATCTTGATGCATGGCTTATACTATTTGCACTCTGACACTATTTTGCTTTTTACACTATTGCATTTACGATAGCATTGTTTCAGACCATCGAGGAAAGAGGCCTACCATGTGGAGCACCTGCCACCCCAAAAGCGACGACGACCTGAAGGAGTGCGCTGAGCTGGGCAAATCCCTGAACCGCTTGTCGCAGCCCACCATCCTGTGCCTGCTGGCCCAGTCCGAAACCCCCCTGCACGGCTACGTGATCGTGCAGCAGGCGGCTCACTCCCCCATGTTCGGAGGCAAGAAGCCGGACGCCACGGGCATCTACCGCGCGCTGAAGCGTATGGAGGAAGCCGAGCTGGTGGTTTCCCGCTGGGACACTCCCGCCGAAGGCTCCGCCAAGCGCCTGTTCGAGCTCACCGACAAGGGCCGCAGCTGCCTGCGCCGCTGGATCGACGCGCTGGCCTGCTACGAGCGCACCCTGGAGGAGCTGCGCGAGGTTGCCGCCGCCGCCCTGGGCATTGAGGTGCCCGAGGTTCCCGTCTGCGCCCATCATATCGACCTTCCGAAGGAGTAGCCATGACCGCGCCTGCCCTGCCCCGCCCCCTCACGCCGCCGCCGGTTGCCCCGCCGGCGGTCAAGGACCCCAATGCCGCACCGCGCCGCGGAGACTGGCAGCAGGTCCACGGCCGCGACGTTGCCGCCCTGCTGGACCCCCGCCCCACCCTGGTGGTGGGCGCGCGCGGAACCCACGAGATGCGCAAGGAAGTGGGTTTCGCCACCATTCTGTGGGCCATGCCGGTTTCCCATGAGCCGGCTATGGTGGCCATCGCGCTGAGGGAAAAGTCCCACACCATGCACTGCCTGAAGGACGCCGGCTCCTTCAGCCTGAACGTGCTTCCCGCAAACGAAACCGGCACCTACCTGGCCCAGGTCTGCGGGACCCGCACCGGCTGGACCCGGAAGAAGGTGGGCATGGTTCCCCATCACCAGGTCACGGTGGAGTACGACAAGACCCAGACCATCGAGGTGGAGGTGCCCC
The DNA here is from genome assembly GCA_029006935.1 of Eggerthellales bacterium. GTDB lineage: Bacteria > Actinomycetota > Coriobacteriia > Coriobacteriales > Eggerthellaceae > SUG1186. The sequence continues at coordinate 4,665 of JAQXGX010000161.1, forward strand.
GCTTCGGCATCTTCCGTCGGGTGAAGACCGAGGAGCGGGTGGAGACCGTGCATCACGTGGAGCAGGTGCCAGTTTTGGACGCCGCCACCTCCTGGATGACCTGCCAGGTGGACCATATCGAGGAAGCGGGCGATCATCTGCTGGTGGTGGCCTACGTGCTGGAAGCCCACACCTGCGCGCCCCGCAACCCGGAAACCGAGCTGCTGGAGCCCGAGGACGCGCTGCTGTGCGTGCAACACGGAGCCTGGGCACGGAGCCGCTGCCTGTAGCCCCAGGTCACGGACCAAATCTTTGAAGCCCCGATATGCCAGGGAGCGCGCCCCGACGGACGCGCTCCCTTTTTCTTTGCCTGGTGCGGGATGCGGGAGCGGATGTGCTTCCGACTCCACGCCGGACCTTTCGCCCTGAGATTTGCGCTGCTCTGCGCCCCGGTTCTGGAAGCGGGCCTTCTGCCCGTCTGCTGCTAAAGCGCCTTGCCCATGGGCTGGGGCTGGCATTCGGCCCGCAGCTCGCAGCTACCGCAGTCGTCCACCACCAGGGGGTCGATCTGGTCCCAGGTGAGGTCGGTAAAGCCCAGCGCCCGGTAGAAGGGGATGGAGCCGCCACGCGAAACCAGCCTCAGCTCGCCGTGCTTTGCCAGCGCGTCCTCGGTGAGGATGCGGCCCACGCCATGGCCGCGCCACGTGCCCAGCACCACCACCGGGTTCACGTGGGCGATGCCGTTGGCGCCCATGGCGATGCGGATGAAGCCCACGGGTACGTCGTCCTCGTTCACGGCCACGGTGATGTTTTCTGCGGAGGGCATGCTGTCCATGCCCTCGCAGTAGGCGTAGTAGTTCAGGTACTCCAGGTCCCGTTCCTCGGCGGAACGCAGCGTCACCAGGTCGGTCATGGTCGGACTCCCGCCTTCCTACATGATGGGCTCGACGTAGATCTTGTTCCGGGAGTCGGGGATGGTCTTCTTGGCCAGCTCCGTTGCACCCGCGGCGATGGTCGCCAGGCGGTTGGTGGGCACGCCCATCCACATCATGTCCTCACCCACGTCCGTGGCGGCGCGGCAGCCGTAGCAACCGAAGGTGATGTTGGGGCGGTCGTCGCGCAGAGGCATGAGCACGGCTTCCACGCACATGGAGTTGAAGCCACTGGCGGCGAACTCGTGGCGATGGCCGTCGTAGTAGCTCATGGACATGCTCAGCCACATCATCTGCTCGGGCGTGCCGGTGAAGACCACCACCTCAGGGTCGCGCGGGGTCTTGGCGAGCGGCGTGACCATGGTGGCGCGACGGCTGCGCGGCGGGAACACCGGGCGCTCGGCCACCATCTTGGCAGCGGCTTCGGCGTTGACCACCTTGTGGAACAGCACGTAGATTTCGCCCGTGGCAAGCTTTTCCGGAACGCCGGTCATGCCGAAGATGGAGGTGCCGTCGGGGCAGGAATGCCTGTATGGCGGCTGCAGGATGCATGCGCCGCGGCGGGCGGCCATGAGGGCCTGGCAGAAGCGCAGGTTTTCCGCGGGGATGGGGCAGTCGGGAAGCGGCTCGTCCTTTTCAATCAGGCTTACCGCAACCGGCTGCCAGCGCAATCCCAACTTCTCCATGATGATGCGCTGGTATTCGGCGTACTCGGCCTGCTTTTCTGCGGAGATAGGCTCGGCCTTGGGCTCGTCGGCGGCCTGGGCGTCGAAGGTGGCGTTGCCCAGGGGCTCGATGCGGATGGAACGGGTGGGGCAGTTGCCTGAGCAGGTGGTGCAGCCCACGCAGGCATCGGGATTCACCGCCACCGGGGCGCCGTCCTGCATCTGCAGCACGTAGCAGGGGCAGAAGGCTTCGCACAGGCCGCAGCTTACGCAGCGGGCGGGATCGTGGTGGAACTTGTAGTCAGCCATAGGGTTCAGGTCCTTCGATAGGGGCAGGAGCCGCATCTTGATTCGTTACAACCTTGGAATTGTACCCTATGGGGAAGATGCGCGTCACGACGGGAGCAGGTTTGGACGCAGGAACGCCCCAGCAGGTGCCGACGTCCGCCCAAGCGCAGCCTAGCGGGCGCTGGCCAGCCGCACCCACTCTGCTGAGGGGCCGATACCGAGCCGCCTGACGGTCTGCTAGAACGGATCGCCGTCCCTGGCGACAGGAATGCGCGACCTCGTTTACCTAAGACTTAGGATTACGCAATCTTAGGTAAATGCTTCAAGGGCACTTTGATGATGGATTTACCTA
>JAQXGX010000162.1 GCA_029006935.1 Eggerthellales bacterium
GGAGGAGATCGACCTTGCCATGAAGATCGAGGCCGGCGTGGCCGCCACGGCAAAGCTGGACGAAGCGGAAGAGCAGGGCATCGAGCTGGAGCGTCGTGAGAAGCGCCGTCTGACCAAGGTGGAGCAGGTGGGCATCGACGCTAAGCAGGCCCTGATCGAAGCCAACCTTCGTCTGGTGGTCTCCATTGCCAAGCGCTACGTGGGTCGCGGCATGCTGTTCCTGGACTTGATCCAGGAAGGCAACCTGGGCCTGATCCGCGCTGTGGAAAAGTTCGACTACACCAAGGGCTTCAAGTTCAGCACCTACGCCACCTGGTGGATTCGCCAGGCCATCACCCGCGCCATCGCCGACCAGGCCCGCACCATCCGCATTCCCGTGCACATGGTGGAAACCATCAACAAGCTGGTCCGCATCCAGCGCCAGCTCCTGCAGGAGCTGGGCCGCGAGCCAACCCCTGCCGAGATCGGCAAGGAAATGGGTATTTCCGAGGAGCGCGTCCGCGAGATCCAGAAGATTAGTCAGGAGCCGGTTTCCCTGGAAACCCCTATCGGCGAAGAAGAGGACTCCCAGCTGGGCGACTTCATCGAGGACGACGCCGCCGTGGTTCCCCCCGATGCTGCAAGCTTCAGCATGCTCCAGGAGCAGCTTGCCAAGGTGCTCGACGGCCTTGCGGAACGCGAGCGCAAGGTCATCAGCCTGCGCTTCGGCCTGGAGGACGGCCATCCCCGCACTTTGGAGGAAGTCGGCCGAGAGTTCGGCGTGACACGCGAGCGCATTCGCCAGATCGAGTCCAAGACCCTGGCCAAGCTGCGCCATCCTAGCCGCAGCAGCAAGCTCAAGGACTACTTGGAAGACTAGTTTCAAAGAAGGGCCTGCGGGCCCTTCTTTTTAGCCCTGTTATTATTCTTTTGCATAAAGAAAAATAAACGGATATAATCGCACATAGGATTATTCTGTAATGGAAATATCTGCAAAAGGGAAGGCAGGAGGAGCGCCGTGCAACGGAAGATGACACCCCGGTATGCCGCAGGCATGGCCCTGCGCTTCCTTCTGGTCCTTCTGCTCACCTTTTCCGTGAACCAGGTGTGGGCCACGGTGATGGGACATCAGGACGGCAGCGGCGTTGCCTATGCCACGAACTCCCAGGATGGGGGTGACAAGGCATCTGAGGAGGAGGGGTCGGGCGAAAAGACCGACGACTCCAAGGAGGAGTCCAAGGAAGACCCCAAGGAGCCGCAGAAGGAAGACCCTGCCATCGAGGACGTTGCCGTGGTGTTGGCGGGGACCGACAAAGCTCTGGGGTATGCCAGCAAGGGCCATTCCACCCAGGACGGCACCATATCCAAGAAGGGCGGGACCCTGGAGCTGGACAGCCTGGTGTGGTGGAATGACGGAAAGGCCGAGCGAAACAGCAGCAAGGTCCAATGGAGCGTCAGCGACTCCTCCGTTGCCACCGTGACCCGCTCCGGCCTGGTCAGCGCAAAGGCTAACGGTACCGTTACCGTAAAAGCCACGGTGGACGGCAAATACACTAAGAACGGCTCCGATCTGGTGGCCAATGGCCAGGTGAAGGTCACGAACCAGGAAGCGGACTACTACGTCAAGCGCATCCAGATCATTTCGCCGGATGGCAAGACCGGGCAAAAGTCCTACGGGGAAACCAAGTCCCTGGCCACCGCCAAGATGCAGTTCGAGGCCAAGGTGACGGTGGTCAACCAGCAGACGGCGGAGTCCCAGACCGTCACCACCCGTCGCAGTCTGGCGGAGTTCGACTTGTCCGACATCGTGTGGTCGATCAATGACGAAAACATAGGCGCGGTAAGCGAGGACGGCGCCTTCCGCCCCAGCGCCTACACCACCGCCACCATATCCGCCACCAGCAAGGCGGGCAAGGGGGGAGCCCAGGAAAAGGCCTCCATCGAGGTGACCACCAAGGACCCGGACGGCGGCACCGTGAAAAACGACGCCCATCCCCAGGACTCGCTGACGGTGAAGGCCTACTGGGAAACCCCGCCGGAGGGAACCACCGAGGAAAACAAGTACGTGATCAACAAGACCTACTCCCTGGCCGACCTGCAGGGAATGGACGTGAAGGAGATCACCTACACCGCCCTGGGCAAGGGAACCAGCAGCACAGGCGGTTACTACACCATGTCCGGTCGCGGCGTGTACCTTTCGGAGATACTGAAGGACGCGGGCATTGACATCAAGGGAATCAAGAGCTTCAGCTTTGGCACCCAGGACAAGATCAACACCTCCGTGAGCGCCACCTTCGTGTTCGACACCGACCGGTTCTATTATCCCAACATCGACGTGAACAGCAGCGCCGACAAGGTGCAGGTGGCGCCCATGATCGCGTTCCAGAGCAACGAGGTGAAGTCCGGCTCCACCGAGCCCGATTACGAGTCCATGACCGACAACACCCGCTTCCGCCTGCTCTTCGGCGCCAAGAGGGACGGCTCCAACAATTCCCAGTACCAGATCAAGTGGATTCATACCTTGTACGTGAAGCTGAAGGGCGGTCCTGCGGTGGAGCATGGCACGGGAGACGGTGATGGTGACGAAAAGCCCGCGCAGAACCAGGGAGACGGGGATTCTCCGGCGGCTTCCGGCAGTGGGAACGGGGGCGCGGACGGCTCCCAGGGACCCAGCTCCACGGGAGGCTCTGAAGGGTCCGACTCCACCGCTACGGGAAGCGGAACCGCGGGTCAGGCTCCTGATGCTGCCGCTACCGCCCAGGGAAGCAGCGGCGGAACCTACCATGTGTACCAGGTCATGAGCCGCTATCACAACAAGACGGAAACGGAAGTGGACTACCAGAACCCCTTTGCCCCCTTTGCCCTGCCCCTGGGTGCGGCGGTGTGCCTTTCCGGTGCGCTGGAGTCGGCGCTGTGGTTCCGTCGGCAGACCCAGGTGGTCAGCTTCGTTCCGGCGTAGCGGTTTAGAAGGGGATTGTTCGGAAGGTCGAAAGCGGTTCCGCGCAGCAGGCTCGGAGCAAGGGAAAGGAAGGGTGCTCGTGCAGCGGTTATTATCCAAGAATAGAAATATTCCGAAAAGAAATGCAAGAAATCTGGCCCGCAGGGCCGTGTGCCTGGGTTGCGCTGTGATGCTGGGAGCAGGACTTGTGCCTGCCCCGGCTTTTGCCGCCTTCCAGCCCCTCTCCATCGAGGACGCGGAGCCCGACTATGCCTGGTATGATGCCGGTGCTTCCGCCTACACGCTGGAGGACCTTGCGGACCTGAAGGGCTTTGCCAACCTGGTCAACGGGACGGCGGATGCGAATGCCGACGGCGTGGCCGATGCCGCCGTGGACTTTTCCGGCAAGGTGGTGCAGCTTGCCGCCGGCTCGGATCCCCTGAACCTGCAGGGGACCATGGAGCCCATCGGCAGCCAAGAACATCCCTTTGACGGCACCTTTGACGGCAACGGCCGCACCATCGACAACGTGATGATCGAAGGATCCCCCGAGCGCGCCTTCGACCTGGGCCTGTTCGGCCATGCCGGTCCAAACAGCCTGCTGCGGAACCTGACCCTGGGTTCCGCCTGTGAGCTCACCGTAGAACTGGGCAACCAGTCGGATCGCACCCTCCACAACACCGTGGGCATCCGCGACGTGGGCATGCTGGTGGGGTCTTCCGAGGGCTCCCTTGCCAACATCACCACAGAGGCGGACGTTTCCGTTACCCATCATGCCGACCAGACCACTGCCCTGGTGTTCCCCGTGCGCAACGTGGGCGGCATTGCCGGCAGCGTTTTGGGGGACGTGAGCAACTGCAAGGCAACCGCCAACGCATCGGTGACGGTGCAGGAGACCGGCTGCCCCTACAAGGCCGCAGACTCTTCCGAGGACTGGGACGACCAGGCGGTGCTGGCCCTGTGCGTGGGCGGTCTGGTGGGACAGGCTGGAGAGATCGACTCCTCCAAGACCCTGATCCTGAAGGATGCCGCCACCCGGACGGGCCAGACCTTCGAAGGCTACGACGGAAACAGGGAGGCGAAGCACGGGACCATAAGCGGCTGCACCAACGCTTCCCGCATTGACGTGGAAACTCCCCAGACCAACGGTACCGATCGCTTCGGGAACACTATCTACAGCCAGGCAGCGGACGTGGGCGGCATTGCCGGCTACTCCCGCGGCTCCATTATGGATTGCGTCAACGAAGGCTTCATTAACGGTCCCCACTCCACGGGCGTTGGCGGCATCGTGGGCAACATGCGCTGCCAGACCGAGACCACCGGCTACAACGGCAACTTCACCTCTACGGGCTTTGACGATGGCGTTTTGGCTGAGGCCACGGAGTCTGACAAGGACGGGGAGCGTTCCGGCAAGATCTACTCCTGGTCTGCAGAAAACAGCGCCTTGGTGATCAAGGACTGTGTCAACAGGGGCACCCTGTACGCCTACGCCTTCCCGGCAGGCATTGCGGGACGCACCGGTACCTACGTGGATATTATCGGGTGCGTGAACGGTTCTGCCACCAAGGACGTGCAGATCATTGCCACCCGTCCCACCAAGCCCTTCGGCTCCGGCATTGCGGGCAGCGTCAAGGGCACCGTTTCCTACTGCGCCAACTACGCTTCGGTGCACTCGGGCTCCTGGAAGAACGGGGAGGGCAGCGATGTTTCCCTGAAGGGCGGCTACTACACCAGCGGCCTGGTGGGCAACACCATCTACTACACCAAGGCCAATGAAGACGGCGACCAGGTGCGCTACACTCCCTTGCCCGAGGTGGTTTCCTGCTTCAGCGGTGGAGCGGTGAAGGCCCTGGACAACATGCGTCAGCGCTTGCTGGTGGGCGATAACGCCGGCTACGTGCACAATTGCGTGGGTTTGCAGGGCCTGTGCTACAAGGACTACCTGGTCTACGGCATGTACGAGGGCGATACCGAGTCTTCCGGTGGTACCTGGGACAACCTGTTCGCGGTAAGCGACGACTGCGTGCTGGACGGGACCGTGATCGAAGACACCGCGCTCACCGCCCTTGGCCTGCTCAACGCCCAGGCAGCCAAGGACGACTACGCCTACTACTGGGTCTGCATCCAGGGCGAAAACGACGGCTATCCCCTTCTGAACACCCAGCTGGACGACTCCTTTGCCCGCACTGACCTCAAGAACGCCCAGGTGGAGCTGGAAGCCAATGCGTCCTACAACGGCGCGGCCGCGGTTCCTCGGGCCAAGGTCACCCTTGAGGGCAGGATCTTGACCCAGAACGTGGACTTCAAGGTCATCCCCGACGACCCGAAGGCTGTGGAGCTTTCCGAAGAGCCAGTGTACACCGCCACCATCCAGGGCATGGGCGCCTTTACCGGCACTGCGGACCTCAAGCTTTCCTACGGTATCTCCAAGGGAAATCTGGGCTCCTGCAACGTGACGGTGGCCAGCCGCATCTTCAACTGGGAGTCTCAGATGCCCGCCTCATCAGAGGTGCAGGTAAAGGACGCCGCCGGCAACCTGGTGGACCCTTCCGAGTACACCTACGCCCTTGATCCCCAGAATACGGCGCTGACCGATGGCAAGGCGGTGAACGTGGGTCGCTACGTGCTGGTTCTGAAGGCTGCGGAAGGAGAGGGCTCCCACTTCACCGGCACCGCCAACGGCGTGTTCTCCATCCGCACCGCCAAGATCGGCGTGGACAAGGACGCCGACAAGCAGGCCCAGCTGGCCAAGCCCGAAGGCGTGCGTTACCTGGGTCAGACCTACGAGTGGGATAGCAAGACCCTGGCCGTGGACCAGAAGGACTACCAGCCCAAGATGGTGGTTCCCTATACGGGGCGCTCCATCAAACCGGTGATCACCGACGTGACCTACAAGGGCCGCAGCCTGGAGTACGGCGTTGACTACAAGACCCTGTACGGTAACGACGGCATCATGGACGGCACCACCGACAGCACCCCCAACGTGGGCAAGAAGGGCGGTACCGAAACCGGCTACGTGACCGCCCGCTACGTGAGCGGCGGAAACTTCAGCAACTACGACGTGATGCTCTTCACCATCTCCGATGAGCCCGGGGTGCATCAGGACAAGTCCGACATTTCCCAGGCGGACGTGGAAGGCACCGATGACGTGATCTACGAACCCGGCGATCCCTACTGCCCTGTGACCGTGTGGTACGGCGGCTCCCAGCTGCAGG
>JAQXGX010000163.1 GCA_029006935.1 Eggerthellales bacterium
AGGGATCACCCGATTCCGTTCCGAACTCGGCAGTTAAGCCTGCCATCGCCGAAAGTACTGCGGTGGAGTCCGTGGGAGGATAGGACGTCGTGCTCGCGCAGGGCGCTTCCCGCGTCTTGAGGCCATGCTTTGCAGCTTCTCAAAATGGGCGAACCTTTCGTCTAAGAAATAGAATGCGTAAGGAGCGTCTTACGCGAGCGCGACCATGGAGGCAGGGATCACCCGATTCCGTTCCGAACTCGGCAGTTAAGCCTGCCATCGCCGAAAGTACTGCGGTGGAGTCCGTGGGAGGATAGGACGTCGTGCTCGCATAGGACGCTCTTTTTGTATGCTCTGCCTCTGCGCCGCATTGTTAAATCTTCTTTGCGCTCGCCTTATACCTAGAAACCGCTAAATAGAGCCTCGGTATAATGGAATATCATTCCAAAATTATGTAAACCTACCAGGGCGAAAGAAGGTATTTGGTTTATGGCGAGCAACGATGTTGTTGTGGGGTTCGATCCCGAAGTAGTTGATCTTGATCTGCTGGTCGAAAGCGTTCAGTCTGGTTCCAGGCTGAAGCGTCAAAAGGCAGCCGCCACCCTTAGCAAGCTTGCCCATGTCAATCCTGAGGCCGTTCGTCCGCTTACTGACGTATTGATTCAGGCGCTGGACAACGACGAGGCACGTACTCGTTGCTCTGTTCTGGAAACGCTTCTGATCCTGCTCGACCAAGATCCCTCGATTGCCCCGAAGGCGTCGGATTATGCCGAAGAGGCCCTGTTCGACGAGGACAACGGGTCCCTGCGACTCATGGGAATGCGATTTCTGTGCAAGATCGGCGCCGCAAATCCGGAGGCGTCGTTGAAGGTCTGGCCTTCCATCGATGAGGCTCTGCAGTGCTTCCATGGCGACGTGGAGTTCAACGACATGCTTCTTGCGGTTGCTGGCTATGCGGCTGGCGATGTGGACGATACGGTCAAGACAGGGTTGAGGGAGCGCCTTTCCTTTGACTCCCTTAATTCCAAGGGCTTGCTGCGCAAGCGTGCACAGGCTGTTCTGGACGCCCTTTCCTAATCACCATTTCTTTCAAGGAGCTGAATATGGCCAAGCATACGATTACCCTGATTCCCGGTGATGGCATCGGGCTTGAAACATCTGCGGCAATGCAGCAGGTCGTTGCCGCAACGGGCGTTGACATTGAATGGGAGACTGCCGAAGCGGGCGCTGCCTGCATAGAAAAGTACGGCACACCGCTGCCGGAGCAGACCGTCGAGGCGGTCCGTCGTAACAAGGTCGCCATCAAGGGGCCTATTACCACGCCCGTGGGATCTGGCTTTCGCAGCGTTAACGTTGCGCTGCGCAAGACCCTGGAGCTGTACGTGTGCCTTCGTCCCGTGCTTTCCATTCCCGGTGCAGGCGGACGCTATGAAGACGTTGATCTGGTCATCGTTCGCGAAAACTCCGAGGATCTGTATGCTGGCATCGAGTTCGAAAAGGACTCTGAGGGCGCGCAACGCCTGATCCAGTTCTGCGAAGATGAAGGAGCAGGCACCATTCGACCTGATTCCGGCATTTCCATCAAGCCTATTTCCGAGACGGCTTCGGAAAACATTGTGCGCTATGCCTTCGATTACGCGGTGAAGCATGGCCGCAAGAAGGTAACCGCAGCTCATAAGGCCAACATCATGAAGCACTCCGACGGCCTGTTCCTGCAGACCGCCCGTAAGGTGGCTAAGGAGTACGAAGGTCAGGTGGAGTTCAACGACAACATCATCGACGCCTTCTGCATGAACCTGGTCATGAACCCGGACTGGTTCGACGTGATCGTGTTCCCCAACCTGTACGGCGATATTGCCAGCGACCTGTGCGCCGGCCTGTGCGGTGGTCTGGGCATTGCTCCGGGAGCCAACATCGGCAAGGAGTACGCGGTCTTCGAGGCGGTTCACGGTTCGGCGCCTGACATCGCGGGGAAGAACCTGGCCAACCCCACGGCTCAGATCCTTTCGGCGGCCATGATGCTGGACCATATCGGCGAGCTGGAGGCGGCGGCCCTTATCCGCCAGGGTGTGCGGAACGTGTACGCTGACGGCACCAATCTGACTGCCGATATCCGTCGTGCCACCAACTCCGACGCGCCTGCGGTTTCCTGCACCGACTTCACCCAGGCCCTGGTGGACGAAATCGAGCGCCTGAGGGCCTAAGACAAGCCGTGCGTTTTCGGACGCGCGTGCGCGAGTAGAGGAGAATAGCAAACTATGCGCTACCAGAGCACCTTCGCCGATCGCATTCAGGCGGCCGGTAAGGAGTACGTGTACTATCCGCTTTCCAAGATCCAGCATGCCGAAAAGCTTCCCCTTTCCCTTAAGGTTCTGCTGGAGAACGTTCTGCGCAACGCTCAGGACGATGAGCAGGCGAAGGACCTTGCCCAGCGCATTGTGGGGGCGGGCACGGCGGGAAAGACAGGCGCAGAGGTGGAATTCTGCCCTGCTCGCGTGCTGTTCCAGGACTTCACCGGCGTTCCGGTGTTCGTGGATTTTGCCGTTATGCGGGAAGCCTGCGCCGCTCTGGGAGGAGACCCGTCCAAGATCAACCCTCAGGTTCCCTGCGATCTGGTGATCGACCATTCCGTTATTGCCGACGAGTATGGCTGCGCCACCGCCAGGGAGCGCAACCAGGAGCTGGAGTTCCAGCGCAATCGGGAGCGCTATGACTTCCTGAAGTGGTCTCAGGAATCCTTTGAGAACGTAAGGATCGTGCCCCCGGGAGCAGGCATCTGCCATCAGCTCAATATCGAAACCTTCGCCCACGTGGTCATGACCTCCGATCAGGCGGGTGCTACCCCGGAAGGCCAGCTGCCCGTTGCCTACTTCGACACCCTGGTGGGCACCGACAGCCACACGCCCACGGCAAACGGCATCGGCGTGCTGGGCTGGGGCGTTGGCGGCATCGAGGCAGAGGCCGCCGCTTTGGGCCAGCCCATTACCACCCTGGTTCCCAAGGTGGTGGGCGTGAAGCTGACCGGAACCCTGGCTGAGGGCGCCACCGGCATGGACGTTGCCCTGACCTTTGCCCAGATGCTGCGCGCCAAGGGCGTGGTGGGCTGCTTCGTGGAGTGCTTTGGCGAAGGCGTGGGTGCCCTGACGGCGACCCAGCGCGCCTGCGTTTCCAACATGACCCCGGAGTACGGCAGCACCTGCACGCTGTTCCCGGTGGACGATCAGACCCTTGCCTATTTGCGCCTGACCGGCCGCAGTGATGACGAGGTGACTCTGGTGGAGGCCTATGCCAAGGCCCAGGGCTTCTGGAACGATCCCGAGGCGGCGGGCCGTGTGTACGCCGATGTGATCGAGCTGGATCTTTCCACCGTCAAACGCTCCCTTGCGGGTCCTTCCCGGCCTCACGACCGCATTGACTTGGACACGGCCCAGCAGCGTTGCGCCCGGATCTGCCAGGAGCGCGAGCTTGACCCGGAAAAGAAGGTCACGGTCAACCTGATGGGCGTGGACTACGAGCTGACCCATCAGGCGCTGGCCATTGCCGCGGTTACCAGCTGTACCACGGCAACCGATCCCGCCATGATGCTGGCTGCGGGTCTGGTGGCCAAGAAGGCGGCGGAAGCAGGTTTGGCTCCCAAGCCCTGGGTGAAGACCATCCTGGCGCCGGGAAGCCGGGCAACCGAGCTTTTGCTGGAGCGCGCCGGACTGATGGACGGCCTGCGCCAGCTGGGCTTCTACACCTGCGGCTTTGGCTGCATGAGCTGCATCGGCAACTCTGGTCCCGTGCTTCCCGCTCTGCATGAGGTTGCCGACCAGATCGAGCTTGCCAGCGTGCTTTCCGGAAACCGCAACTTCGAAGGCCGCATTTCCCCGGACGTGTCGCAGAACTACTTGGCTGCGCCTGCCGTGGTGGTTGCCTACGCCCTTGCTGGCACCATGGACTTTGACCTGCAGAATCAGCCCCTGGGCACCAACCCTCAGGGAGAGCCGGTGTTCCTGGCTAATATCTGGCCTACCAACGCGGAGATCCAGGAGTTGGTGGACTCCTGCGTGAACCAGGACCTGTTTGCCGAAGGGTCCAAGGGCATGTTCGAGGGAGATGCCTCCTGGCAGGCCCTGGGAGCAGAGCCCAGCGACGTGTTCACCTGGGACGAAGCTTCCACGTACGTGCGGCGCGCCCCGTACTTCGACGGCATGGCCAAGGAGCCCGAGCCCATGGCTCCCATCCAGGACGCCTTTGCCCTGGCGCGACTGGGAGACTTCATCACCACGGACCATATTTCGCCCGCAGGAGCCATTGCCCCGGACATGCCCGCCGCCCGCTACCTGGAGGAGCGCGGGGTGGAGCCGAAGGACTTCAACACCTATGGATCCAGGCGCGGAAACCATGAGGTCATGATGCGCGGCACCTTTGCCAACGTGAAGCTGCAGAACCAGCTGGCGGAGGGAAAGAAGGGCGGCTGGTCCAAGGACCTTCTTTCTGGCCAGGTGGTGCCCCTGTTCGACGCTGCCATGCACTATGCGCAGGAAGGGGAGCAGCTGGTGGTGGTTGCCGGCAAGATGTACGGCAGCGGCTCTTCCCGCGACTGGGCGGCCAAGGGCCCGCAGCTGCTGGGCATTCGCGCGGCCTTTGCGGAAAGCTTCGAGCGCATTCATCGCTCCAACCTGATCGGCATGGGCATTCTTCCCCTTCAGTTTGCCGAAGGGCAGAGCGCCGACTCCCTGGGCCTGGACGGAACCGAGCGCTATTCCGTGGAGTCCATTGACTTTTCCAACGGTCTGCCCAATCCCAAGGTCGCCAAGGCGACGGCAACCCGGGCAAATGGCGAAAAGGTCAGCTTCGACGTGACGGTGCGGGTGGACACGCCCACGGAGGGCAAGTACTACGCCCACGGAGGCATCCTGCAGTACGTGCTTCGGAGTCTTGCCTAGGGGCTGTGGCTGCTTAGCGGATCAGACGGCCCAGGCGGGATCGTTTGGACAAAGATTGAAGAATGGTCAGGGGAGGCAGTCGCTGCTTCCCCTGATTGCTTGCTAGGGTAAAATCATACGAATAACCATTCAACGCTGAACAAGGAGCGATCATGGCAGAAAAGTCAGGTTTTGACGCGTTGCTTCAGGCCCTGAAGGATTCCGGCATGGATGTGGACCGGGAAACCTTTGCTCAGGGCGAAGGCGCGCCCGAAGGCCGTACCCAGGGAGCTTCTGCGGCAACGGATTCGTCGCAGGAAGCGTCCGGGGACTTCAAGGCCACCAAGGGCGGCCGGTCCCAAGGGCGGCGCGGTGGCGCCGGTCCGACCAGAGGTGGCATGGGAGGTTGGGGCGACGTTGCCTCCGCCTTCGGATTCGACCCCGAGATCCTGAACCAGGGCGGCAGGGGCGGCAAGGGAGGAAGCGGCGGCTCCGACAAGGGAGGCAACGATTCCTCCTTCTTCGACACCCTGGCCAGCTGGAGCCGCAAGGCCCAGGTCCTGGGCGCAATTGTTTTGGTGATCGTGCTGGCAGCTGCCTACTGGTGGTTCCACCCCGCCATCAACATCCAAAGCCAGGACACCTGGCTGGGCATTCTGGTGGTCGCCGTGGTGCTGTTCATGGGATTCCGCGCCGCTGCCCTGCGCCAGGGCCTGAAAGCCAAGAAGGCCGAAACCTCCGCGGCAACCGCCACGGCCTCCAAGAGCCAGGCCAAGGGCCGTGCCGGCGTGTACAAGACCCTGAGCCTGATTCCCCTGGCGGTTATTGCGGTGTTCGTGATCGGCGTGCTGCTTTCTCAGTCCTTCTTCCCGGGCAATGCGGAAAAGTACGCCAACGTGCTGCAGACCCAGAACCAGGACTTTGCCCAGGACATCCAGGAGGTCAACTACAAGGAAATCCCGGTCATCGACCGTGACGCTGCCATCATCCTGGGCGACAAGAAGATGGGCAGCATTCCCGAGTACGTAAGCCAGTTCGAGGTGGACTCCCTGTACAGCCAGATCAACTACCAGGGCGATCCGGTGCGTGTGAGCCCTCTGAACTACGCTGACCTGTTCAAGTGGCTGACCAACCGCGAGCAGGGCATTCCCGCCTACGCGCTGGTGAACATGACCTCCCAGAACACGGACATCGTGCGCATTTCCTCCGTTGACTCCACGGAGGGTGCGGGCATCAAGTACTCCCAGTCCGAGCCCCTGGCCCGCAACATCGACCGCCACGTGCAGCTGAAGTACCCCTTCTACATGTTCGCTGACTTCTCCTTCGAGATCGACGAGCAGGGCAAGCCCTGGTGGATCTGCCCCACGATCAAGAAGACCATCGGCCTGTTCGGCGGCGAGACCATCGATCGCGTGGTCATGTGCGATGCCCTGACGGGCGAGTGCCAGGACCTGGCCGTTGACGAGGTGCCCAAGTGGGTCGACCGCGTGTATCCTTCCGAGCTGCTGCTGCGCCAGTACAACTGGTACGGAGCCTACAACAACGGCTGGATCAACTCCTGGCTGGGTCAGCAGAACGTGGTCAAGACCACTCCCGGTGACGACGAGCTGCTGGGCTACAACTACATTGCCAAGGACGACGACGTGTGGGTCTACACCGGCGTGACTTCTGCCACGGCGGACAGCTCCATCGTGGGCTTTGTCCTGATCAACCAGCGCACAGCCGAGTCCCACTTCTACTCCATTGCCGGCGCAACCGAGATTTCGGCCATGGAGTCGGCGGAAGGCCAGGTCCAGAACCTGCGCTATGAGGCGACCTTCCCCATTCTGATCAACGTTTCCAGCCAGCCCACCTACTTCATGGCGCTGAAGGACGGTGCGGGAACGGTGAAGAAGTTCGCCATGCTTGACATCAAGCGCTACCAGAACGTTGCCGTGGGCGATACCGTGAGCCAGTGCCAGAAGTCCTACGTTTCCCTGCTGGCCACCAACGGCGTGAACCTTTCTTCCGGCGATGGCGAAGGGTCCAAGCAGGCCAAGGGAACCATCAGCCACATTGCCCAGGCGGTGATTGACAACAACTCCCACTTCTACGTGAAGCTTGAGGGCGAAAAGGCCGTCTACGACTTCGCCCTGCCGAATCTGATCGAGATCGTGGGCTACGAGGTGGGCGACAAGATCACCTTCACCTACGTGGAAGGCCCCTCCATGAACACGGTCCAGGCCTTTGGCACCTTGAAGGACCTGGAGGAAAACGGCCCCCAGATCACCACGGAGGAAGATGGCGCTGTTGCGGGTGATACTGCAGAGGGCGCCTCCGGGGAAGCAGTCCAGCCCGATGCTGAGCAGCAGGAGCCTCAGGAAGGCAAGGGCTTGTTCAGCTAGCCGCTTTCGCGGGCAACATGCACTCTGGGTAAATAATCGGCAGGCTTCGAAACGGGCCTGCCGATTTTGCTTTACCATGTTCTTTCAAGCGTTTTCGCAACGCTTGGTTTGTTGTTGCCTGTTTCAAGGAGCGAATGATGAGTTTCAGCGACCTTAAACGAACTCTTCCCGCGTTGGTGGTCATTACCATTGCCTGCGTGGTCCTGGGAGCCGGATTGCTCGGTTTCTTGCACGATCATGCCTCCAGCCTGAACGCCAAGACCTATGAGCTGCTGCTCATGGTCATTCCGGCCGTTTTGATGCTGCTGGGCTCCTTCCTTACCATGTTCTTTGCCAACATCAACAAGACGGTGTTCGTGACCGTGGTGTTCACCTGCGTTGTGGTGGGCCTGGTCGGCCTGGGGATTACCGCGACCTGGCTGAACGACCCCGCGTTCACATCGGCTATTCTGGCCAACTCTCCCGAGGGCAGCACTCTGAGCAGCCCCATATCCACCCCCTTCAAGGTATTCAGGGACTTTGCCCTGTTCGCATTCACCCCCATGGTCGGCTGCATTGCCGGCGCATGGGTGGGATCGCGCATTGGATTCACCAGTAAGTAACCGTTAGCGGAAGTAGGAAGGCGGCTTATGACGCAGCATCTTTCAGAAAAGGACGTGCGCCGCATTGCGGAATACGCGCGCATCGGCCTTGCCGATGACGAGGTCGTGCCCATGATGAACACGCTGAACAGCATCATCGACACCCTCGAGCCCATCACCAAGTACGACCTGGAGGGAGTGGAGCCCACCTTCCATCCCATCGGCGATCTGTCCAACGTCATGCGGGAAGACGTGGAGGTTCCGGGCTTTTCCCAGGAAGAGGCCCTTGCCAATGCGCCTAAGCAGCAGGACGGCTGCTTCCTGATTCCTTCCATTCTGGGCGAAGGAGGCGATCGCTAATGCAGTTCGCGTCTATGAGCGTCGATCAGATCCAGCAGGGTCTGAAGGCGGGGGATTTCAGCGCCGTGGAGGTTGCGGAAAGCTCCATCGCCCGCGTGCAGGCTGCGGATGCGGCGGTGCATGCGTTCTTGGAGGTTACTCCCGAGCTTGCCCTTGAGGCGGCCCGCAAGGTGGACCAGGCCATTGCCGCTGGGAACCTTTCCCAGTGCGGCCCCCTGGCAGGCGTGCCGGTGGCCTTCAAGGACAACATGAACCTGAAGGGCACCCATACCACCTGCTCTTCCCGTATGCTGGAAAGCTACGTTTCGCCCTACACCGCAACTTGTGTGGAGCGGGTGCTTCAGGCAGGTGCCCTTCCCCTGGGCAAGCTGAACATGGACGAGTTCGCCTTTGGATCCACCACCGAGTCCAGCGCATTCGGTCCTACCTGCAATCCCTGGGACCTGGGCCGCGTACCCGGCGGCTCCTCTGGCGGCAGTGCCGCAGCGGTGGCAGCCGGCATGGCCACCGTCACCCTGGGATCGGATACCGGCGGTTCCATACGCCAGCCGGGCAGCTTCTGCGGTGTGGTGGCGGTCAAGCCCACCTACGGCGTGGTTTCTCGCTACGGCGTGGTGGCCTTCGGCAGCTCCCTTGACCAGGTGGGACCCTTTGCCCGCAACGTGCGGGATGCCGCTGTGACCCTGAACGCCCTTGCCGGCCGCGATCCGCTGGACTGCACCAGCCAGAACGTGACCACTGACTTCACGGCAAACCTGGAGCAGGGCGTAGAGGGCATGCGCATTGGCGTGGTGCCCGAGTTCATGGATGCGGAAGGCCTTTCCGCCGAGGTGAAGGACAAGATCAACGAAGCCCTGGGCAAGCTGGAGGCCATGGGCGCGCAGCTGGTGGAGGTGGAGCTTCCCAACGTCCACTCCGCCATCAGCGCCTACTACGTGATCGCCCCCTGCGAAGCCTTCAGCAATCTGGCTCGCTTCGACTCCGTGCGCTATGGTTACTGCGAACCCGGCCACAAGGACCTGGGCGGCCAGTACGAGAACAGCCGCTCCGGCGGCTTCGGGGAAGAGGCCCGTCGTCGCATCATGCTGGGAAGCTACCTGCTTTCCGCGGGCGTGTACGAAAAGTACTACTATCCCGCCCAGCAGGTGCGCACCCTCATTACCCGGGACTATCAGCGCGCCTATGAGAAGGTTGACTGCATTCTGGCTCCAGCTGCTCCCCGCACGGCGTTCAAGTTCGGCGAAATCAGCGAGCCGGCGGAAATGTATCTTTCCGACATGTACACCATCTCCATCAACATTGCGGGCAACGGCGGCATGAGCATGCCCATTGGCCTGGGTGCCGAAACCGGCATGCCCGTGGGCGCCCAGCTGATCACCCCCGCCTTCAAGGATCAGAACATGCTGCGGGTTGCCGCGGCGCTGGAGCAGGTCTACGGAGAAGCTCCCGTCGCGCCTGCCTTCGCCAACGGAAAGGTAGGTGAGTAGCCGTGAAGAAGCTGGAAGAGGTCCTGAAGGACTGGGAGGCGGTCATTGGCCTGGAAATCCACGCTGAGCTGACCACGCTGGAAACCAAGATGTTCTGCGGCTGCAAGCTGGAGTTCGGCGCTGACCCCAATACCCACACCTGCCCGGTGTGCCTGGGCCTGCCCGGTGCGCTGCCGGTGCCCAACAAGGCCGCCATCGAGTCCATTGTGCTGGCGGGCCTGGCAACCAACTGCGATATTGAGAAGCGCTCCATGTTCTATCGCAAGAACTACATGTATCCGGACATGGCCAAGAACTTCCAGACCACTCAGGGTCCCGTGGCCTTCTGCATGCGCGGACACCTGGACCTGCACGTTGACGGCAAGGCTGCCTCCGAGCGCATTGACCTGGAGGGCCTAGAGCCCGGGGATCAGGGAACGGGCACCGCGGGCAACGTGACCAAGACCGAGGACGGCTACATCGCGCACGTGGGCATCACCCGCATCCACATGGAGGAAGACGCAGGCAAGATGGTGCACGTGGGAGGTGGCGAAGGCCGCATTGCCGGTGCCACCCACTCCTTGGTGGACTACAACCGCGCTGGTACGCCCCTGATCGAGCTGGTCACCGAGCCTGAGCTGCGCACTCCGGAAGAAGCCCGCCTGTTCATGCAAAAGCTGCGCCAGATCTACCTGGCCATTGGCATCTCCGACTGCTCCATGGAAGAGGGCAGCCTGCGCTGCGACGGCAATGTTTCCCTGCGTCGTCGTGGCGAAACCAAGTTCGGCACCAAGACCGAGCTCAAGAACATGAACTCCTTCAAGAACCTTCACGACGGCCTTGCCTATGAGATCTGCCGTCAGGCGGAGGTGCTGGAAGAGGGCGGCATCATCTACCAGGAAACCCGCCATTGGGATCCTTCCGCCAAGCGCACCATTGTCATGCGCGTCAAGGAAACCGCCGATGACTACCGCCTGTTCCCCGAGCCCGACCTGGCTCCCTACGACCTGACTGACGAGTGGATCGAAAGCGTGCGGGCCAAGCTCCCCGAGCTTCCCGACCAGAAGGTGGAGCGCTTCGGCCGCACCTTCGGCCTTTCCGCCTACGATGCTCGTCAGCTGATCAACGACCCCCAGATCACCTCTTTCTTCGAGGAGTGCATGGAGGTTGCGGGCAAGGATGCCGCCAAGCTGGCAAAGCCCGTTGCCAACCTGGCTATCAACGACGTGGCGGCCTACCTGAACGCCAATTTCGGCACGGCTCTGGACCAGACGCCGCTGACGGCTGCCCGCGCCATCGAGCTGGTGAAGCTGCTGGCCGATGACGCCATTTCCTCCAAGCAGGCCAAGGAGGTCTTTGCCGCCGTCATGGACCAGGACAAGGATCCTGCGGCCATTGTGGAGGAGCGCGGCATGAAACAGGTTTCCGACACCGGTGCCATCGAAGCGGTGGTGGACGAGATCATTGCCGCCAACCCGGATGAGGTGGCCCGCTACAAGGACGGAAACACCAAGGTCATAGGGTTCTTCGTTGGCCAGTGCATGAAGAAGATGCGGGGCCAGGGCAATCCGAAGCTGATCAACCAAGTGCTTGCCCAGAAGCTGGATCAGGCCTAAAGGGCGGGTATGAAGAAAACGGTTCTGACCTTTGCCCAGGCTAAGAAGGAAGGCCGTCGGCTTTCCATGCTCACCGCCTACGACTTTGCCACGGCAAAGCTGGTGGACGAAGCGGGGGTGGACTCCATTTTGGTGGGGGATTCCCTGGGCAACGTGGTGTTGGGGTACGAAAGCACCACCCGTCTGATCGACAACTTCATCGTGGAGCGCTAGGGTCTTATTGTGATCGTGCCAGGGCGCGAAGGCGCGTCCGCATGCTGCTGCCGCGGAGCGGGGCGTCAGGGATGGCGCTCCGCTCGCGTTTTTTTGGGTGCTTCCGCTTGCTTTATCACTCTACTGTGATAAAGTAACAAACCATGAAAAGGGCACGCTCCAAGGACTTTCGCAAGTCTTCCATGGCGCGGACGCCGGAAAATGCCGGCATCTGCCCAACGGTCCCTTTTCAGCGCTCCTCAAGGGCGTAAAATATCCAATTACGTAAAAATTCGGCTGACCATTCCTTTTGTCCTTTGGCGTGGGGCCGTGCATCATATTTGAAAGAAGTTTGAGCCCATGGATTTTGTTACCCCTTCTGGTTTTCGCGATGTCCTGACCGATGAGGCTCTGCGTCGCGAAACCATTCAACGCACGGTGCAGGAGTGCTTTGCCTCCCATGGCTACCTGCCCCTGGAAACCCCCACGCTGGAAGTGTTCGACGTCATGAGCGCTGGCGGCCGCATTCCCGGGTCCCCCTTCAAGTTCTTCGACTCCCAGGGTGATCTGCTGGCCATGCGCCCCGACGTGACCGTGCAGGTGGCTCGCATGTGCGCCACCCGCCTGGGAAACCAGCCCGGACCTTTCCGCTTCCGCTATGCCCACCGGGTGTTCAGGGAGTCCGGCAGCGAAATGCAGGCTACCGCGCGTGAGATGAAGCAGATCGGCCTTGAGCTTATCGGCGAAACCGGCGCTCAGGCCGACGCCGAGCTCATTTCTTTGCTGGACGAAGCCCTGGCCCTTGCGGGCGTGAAGGAGTACACCCTGGCTATGGCCACCGTGAGCGTGCTGCGCAGCCTGATCGATGCCAGCGGCGCTCCCGCCTGGTGGTGCACTCGCGTGCTGAATGCCTTCCATGACTCCGACTTCATTGAGCTGGATCGGCTGACCCACCCGGACACCCTGGCCCTGATCGTTCAGGAAGAGGGCATTGAGCTGGACGAAGAAGAGGTTCGCTTCGTCTGCCCGCCGGTTTACGCCCGCGCCATCGCCGCCCTGCCCCGCATCCGCGGCGGCCGTGAGGCCATCGACCAGGTCCGGGAGCTGGTTTCGCCCCTGGGATGCGAAGGGGAGCTTTCCGACTTCGAAGAGGTCTTCGACCTGCTTTCCCAGGCTGACCTGGGCTGCAAGCTGCTGGTGGACTTCAGCGTCATGAGCTCCTTTGACTACTACACCGGCGTGATCTTTGAGGCCTTTTCCTCCGATCTGGGCACGCCGCTGGGCAGTGGTGGTCGCTACGACAAGCTCATCGGCTCCTTTGGCAAGCCGCGTCCTGCGGCAGGCTTTGCCTTCTTCCTGGAGCAGGCCATGGCCGCGGCCAAGCCCGAGGGCTTTGCCACCACGTCCCTGGACCAGCGCCCGCTGCGGATCGCCGTGCCCAAGGGATCGCTGAACGCCGGCACCATCAAGGTGCTTTCCGATGCCGGTCTGGATACCACGGGGCTGGAAGATCCGGGCAGGCAGTTGATCATTCATAACCCTGGGGTGGACTTCATCATCGTTCGCCCCACGGATGCTCCGGTGTTCGTGGCCCATGGCGCTGCCGACTGCGGCATCTGCGGCCGGGACTCCATCCTGGAGGCGGATCCGGACGTGATTCAGTTGGTGGACCTGAAGTTCGGCGGATGCCGCTTCGTGGTGGCCGAGCCGGAAGGCGCCGCCGCTGCTACGGAAGACCACTATCGTCGCCTGGGCTCTATTCGCGTGGCGACCAAGTATCCGCGGATCACCCGGGCCCACTATGCCAAGACCGGCACCCAGGTGGAGATCGTGAAGCTTCACGGCAACATAGAGCTGGCGCCATTGACGGGCATGGCCGAGCGCATTGTGGACATTACCGCCACGGGCACCACCCTGAGGGAGAACAACCTGGTGGTGGTTGAGGACGTTCTTTCGTCCACGGCACGGTTCTTTGCCAATACCTGCGCCTTCCGCACCGATGACCGGGTGATCAAGCTGGCCCAGGCCCTGAAGGCCAACGCCCAAGCCGAATAAGCGCAGGCCTTGGCCCTGCATCCAACTGGTACTACGTTCCGAACAAGGAGTGATCATATGCGTCGAGTAATCATGAAGGCGGGGGAGGAGTTTTCCTCCAAGTACATCAACCGCACGGGCGCCTTCAACGCCACGGCCATGACGGCGGCCACCAACATCATCGAGGACGTGCGCAACCGCGGTGACCAGGCTCTGCGTGAGCTCACCGCCAAGTTCGACGGCGTGGAGGTGGAAAGCTTCCGCGTGGACGAAGCCGCCATTGCCGAAGGTGCCGCCAAGTGCGACCCCCACGTCTACGCCTCCCTTGAGCACGCCGCTGCCCAGATTCGCGACTTCCACCAGCGTCAGGTCCAGCAGAGCTGGATCTACGCCCGTCCGGACGGTGCCATCCTTGGCGCCAAGGTCACGCCCCTGGCTTCGGCGGGCATCTACGTGCCGGGTGGCCGCGCGCTGTACCCGTCCAGCCTGCTCATGAACGCCCTGCCTGCGGCGGTTGCCGGCGTGGAGCGCATCGTGTGCGTGACCCCGCCGACCAAGGACGGCACCCTGGACTCCGCCATCCTGGCAGCGTGCCAGATCGCGGGCATTACCGAAATCTACACCGTGGGCGGCGCCCAGGCCATTGCGGCCCTGGCCTACGGCACCGAGTCCATTGCTCCGGTGGACAAGATCACCGGCCCGGGCAATGCCTTTGTGGCAGCTGCCAAGAAGATCGTTTCCGGCGATGTGGGGATCGACATGATCGCCGGCCCTTCCGAGGTCTGCGTGGTCGCCGATGAGCAGGCGGATCCCCGTATGGTGGCCATCGACCTGATGGCCCAGGCCGAGCACGACCCCCTGGCCGCCTGCTACCTGGTCTGCTTCAGCGAAGAGTACGTGGACGCGGTGGAAGCTGCCGTGGAGGAACACATGAAGGAGTCCCCCCGCGCGGAGATCACCCGCACGTCCCTGAACGATCACGGCCTGGCCGTGGTGGTTGCGGACCGTTCGGCCGCTATGCAGGCGGTGAACGTGATCGCTCCCGAGCACCTGGAGCTGCACGTTGCCAACCCCATGGACCTGCTGGGCGCAGTGCGGAATGCCGGCGCCATCTTCCTGGGAGAGTGGACCGCCGAAGCTGTGGGCGACTACGTGGCCGGCCCCAACCACACCCTGCCCACCGGTGGCACCGCCCGCTTCAGCAGCCCCCTTTCCGTGGACGAGTTCGTGAAGAAGAGCTCCATCATCCAGTACTCCCCGGAAGCCCTGGCTGCCGATGCCGACGCCATCATCACCATCGCCCATCACGAGGGCCTGTGGGCCCACGCTCACAGCGTGGAGCTTCGCCGCGACCTGCTGAGCTAGGCAGGGCGAGGAAGGGAAGCGCTTCTGGGGCTGGCTTTTGCCCTGGGGTTCTTCCCCATATTAAGCACCTACGTGACCCAGAGCATAGATTGGAATTGCAACCCATATGAACACCGTGAGGAAATCGGCTCCCCAGCTCGAGCAGCTGGTCCCGTACGATCCCAAGTATCTGCCGGCCAAGATCATGAACTCGGCCAACGAAAACCCCCAGGACGTGGAGGAGCAGATCAAGCGGGAGGCCATGAGCGCCGTGCGCAACGTGAAGCTGAACCGCTACCCGGATCCCCTGGCAAACGAGCTGCGGGACCTAATCGCGGAAGCAAACGGCCTTGATCGCAACCAGGTCCTGCTGGGCAACGGCGGCGACGAGCTGCTGTTCAATCTGGCCCTGGCCTACGGCGGCCCTGGTCGCAAGTTCCTGAACATGCCCCCCACCTTTTCCGTGTACCAGAACAACGCCCAGCTCACCGGCACCGAGGTGGTGAACGTGCCTCGTCTTGTCGACTACTCCATTGACGAGCAGGCGGTGCTGGACCGGGTTTCCCAGGGGGACATCGACTTCGTGATCGTGACCAGCCCCAACAACCCTACCGGTCAGCTTGCGCCGGAAGACTTCGTGCTGAAGCTGCTGGACGCAACGGACGCCCTGGTCATGGTGGACGAAGCCTACTTCGAGTTCAGCCGCACCACCCTTCGCCCGTACCTGATGCAGCATCAGAACCTGGTGCTGCTGCGCACCTTCAGCAAGGCCTTCAGCCTGGCGGGCGTGCGCTTGGGGTATCTGCTGGGCAACGAGTGCGTGATCCGGGAGTTCCTGAAAGTGCGCCAGCCCTATTCCGTGGACGCGGTTTCCCAGGCCATCGGCAAGGTGGTCTTCCAGAACCGCGCCAAGTTCGAGCCGGGAATCATTCAGATCATCTCCGAGCGGCAGCGCATGCTGGAAGAGCTGGCGGCAATCCCCGGGGTGGATCCATATCCTTCGGACTCCAACTACATTCTGTTCAAGGTGGCCCAAGCCGGGCAGGTGTGGCAGCAGCTGTTCGACCAGGGCATTCTGATCCGAGACTTCTCCAAGGCCCGGTACCTGGAAGGGAGCTTGCGCGTTTCCGTGGGCACGCCCCAGGAAAACGACCAGTTCCTGGCCGCGCTAAGGCAGATCGTAACCGCATAGACCAAGGCGAAGGGACGGCGTGCCGTCCTTTCCCGTTACAGGAAGGGGGCGCTTATGGCCCGCAAATCGGAAATCACCCGCACCACCAAGGAAACAAACATTGCCGTGGAGCTGGACCTTGACGGCACCGGCAACACCAGCATTTGCACTCAGGTGCCGTTCTTCGACCACATGCTGGATGCCTTCGGCCGCCATGGCCTGCTTGATCTGACCGTGCGGTGCGAAGGGGACGTGGAGGTAGACGCCCATCACACTGTGGAAGACTGCGGTATCGTGCTGGGACAGGCGCTGAACCAGGCAATTGGCCAGAAGAAGGGCATCGTGCGCTACGGCTCCAGCCTGCTTCCCATGGACGAAACGCTGGTCATGGCCGCCCTGGACTTCAGCGGGCGCGGAGGCTGCTACTGGGACGTGCCGGTTCCCGCCCAGCGGGTGGGCAGCTTCGACACCGAGCTGGCCCAGGAGTTCTTCATCGCCTTTGCCCAAAACGCTCAGATCACCTTGCATGTGCGTCTGGTCACGGGGCGCAACTCCCACCACATCCTGGAAGCCGCCTTCAAGGCCGTGGCCCGCGCCCTGAAGGAAGCCGTTGCTATTGACCCGCGGATGGCGGATCAGATTCCCTCCACTAAGGGAGCGCTGTAATGGCACGCATCTGCATCATCGACTACAAGCGGG
>JAQXGX010000164.1 GCA_029006935.1 Eggerthellales bacterium
GCAGACCTCGACGTCGCCGTCCACGATGCGACCCACCGGGCTGATAACCGCCGCAGTACCGCATAGACCGCATTCCACGAAGTTTCCGTCCAGCACTTCCTGCCACTTGACCGGACGCTCGATCACGTTCATGTTGCAGTAGTCCTTGGCAACGGTCACCAGGGAGCGGCGGGTGATGGAGGGAAGGATGGAGTCGGTGAAGGACTGAGGCACGACCAGGTTGCCCTCCTTGTCCACGAACAGCACGTTAGCGCCGCCGGTTTCCTCCACGTAGGTGCGGGACTGGGAATCCAGATACAGGTTTTCGGCATAGCCCTTGGCGTGCGCTTCCATGCCCGGCTTCAGGGACATGGCGTAGTTCAAGCCCGCCTTGATGTTGCCGGTACCGTGGGGAGCAGCGCGGTCGTACTTGGCAATGCCCAGGGTCACCGCAGTGTCCCCGCCCTTGAAGTAGGGGCCCACAGGGGTGACCAAAATGCGGAACTGATATTCATCCGCCGGTTTCACGCCGATCACGTCGCCGGTGGCGATCATGAACGGACGCACGTACAGCGTTGCGCCGGAGCCGAAGGGCGGAACCCATGCCTGGTTGGCCTTGACCACCATCTTCACGGCCTCCACGAACTTGTCCTGCGGGAAGGCCGGCATGCACAGGCGCTCGGCGGAATCAGCCATGCGCTGGGCGTTCATGTCGGGGCGGAAGCAGACGATGCGGCCATCCTCGGTGGTATAGGCCTTCAAGCCCTCGAAGACTTCCTGGCAGTAGTGCAGGATGCCAGCGCACTCGCTGATCTGCAGGCTGTGGTCTTCGGTCAGAAAGCCTTCGCCCCACTGACCATCCTTGTAGTTACACACATAGCTGTAATCCGTCTTCATGTAGCTGAAGGGAAGATTACCCCAGTCCAAGTCCTTCTTTTCCATATGCTGGCCTCCTCATGGTCGTGCTGTACTGTTTATATACAGATGCACCGATGTTACTCCTACCTGCGCCAATCAGAGGAACTTTTTTTCACGGATTTAACCTGAGCGCTGGCAGGCGGCACAGCATCTTTTCGGATGCAGGCGGCAAGCATCTTTCCGAAACGTTCTGCGCCCCGGGGCAGCAGGCGGCTCGCTACTGGTACCGAAGGGTGTCCGCCGGGCTCAGCCGCGCAGCACGACGGGCCGGATACCAGCCGAACACCACGCCGATGCCTGCGCATATTCCGAACACCACCAGCACCAATGCAGGCGAAACGACCGGCGCAAGCCCTTCCAGCGTAGGATACAGGGTGCCCACCGCCGCGGTCAGGCCCCAGGCACCCGCGTACCCCAGCACAATGCCCACCACGCCGCCGATCAGGCAAAGGGCAATGGACTCGCACAGGAACTGCAGCGTGATGTCGGCAGGACGTGCGCCAAGGGACTTGCGCAGGCCGATCTCCCGGATGTGCTCCGTCACGTTGGTGAGCATCATGTTCATGATGCCGATGCCTCCCACCAGCAGGGCAATGCCCGCCACCAGGGCGGCAAGAGCATCGAAGGCCAAGGTGACATGTTCAGGGACTCCAGGGACGATTCGTTGGTCTGGGCCGTAAACGCGCTCTGCTGCCCGTTCTCGTCGTAGGAGACCGCATGCCGCGCCGCCAGTGCGCCTTCCAGACGAGCCGCGACCTGAGCCACGTCCGCATCCTCCGCAGCCTGGCACACCAGCTGGTCGACCTGTTGGATACCCAGCAGGGTCTGGCACAGCGTTTCGTAGGGCACGTACCCCGTGGCCAGGGAAAATCCCGAGAGCAGGGACGACGACTCGCTCACGCCCACCACGGTAAAGGTCACGCCGTCGCGGATGGGGATGATCCGATCAGCCGCCTTCGCCACGTCGGCGTCGTGGGTGACCAGCACGATGGTGCGCCCCGCCTGCTGAAGCCGTCGAAAGGTCTGCAGCACGTTGGCGCTGGTGTGCTGGTCCAGGTTGCCCGTGGGCTCGTCGGCCAGGATCAGCGCAGGATCATTGACCAGCGCGCGGGCGATGGCCACGCGCTGCATCTGCCCGCCAGATATCTGGTTGCTCCGAAGGTCGATCAGCTCCAGGGGAAAGTCCGCCTGCTGCAGGGCTTTGATGGCCCGCGTCTCCCGCTCCGCCGGATGGCAGGTGCGGGAGTAGACCAGGGGCAGCATGACGTTGCGCAGCACCGGTGCCCCGGGCAGCAGGTTGAAGCTTTGGAAGACAAAGCCCAGCCGCGTAGCCCGCAGCTCCGCCAGCTCGTCTTCCGTGCACTGGTCGGTGGGGATGCCGTCCAGCAGGCACTGGCCCTGGGTGGGCACATCAAGGCAGCCGAGGATGTTCATAAGGGTGGATTTGCCGTTGCCGCTGGGGCCCACGATGGCCACGAACTCACCTTGCTCCACCGTAAACGATACGCCCCGCAGCGCAAACGTTGCCGTCTGCTCGTCGATGAGAAAGGCGCGTTGCAGGTTGCGCGCCTCAAGACCGGCAACTACTATCCCCAGGTCCTGCGCGCGGTGCCCTCTTCCTCCGAAGGGGTGGCGGATTCAGCCTGACCCGCGGCCTCTTCGTCCAGAACCGTAACGGTGCTGGTCTTGTTGTCGTCGGTAGTCACGGCTCCCACGGGCACAAGGAGCACGTCGGTGAAGGAGGTGCTGGTGATCACCGCCGTAGCGTTCATACCCTGGCGCATCTGGAAGGTGGGCTTGGATATGGTCAGGCCCACGTCGTAGTACGCCGTGGAGGAAGAGGCCGTGCGCGCTACCGACGTAACCTTAGCGCTGACCTTTGACACCGTACCCGCGTATTCAGGGGAAACGTTGACCGTGGCAGAGGCGGCCAGGGTTCCGGAGCCTTCCACCGTCAGCTCCAGATCCCCCTTGGTCACCTCTTCGGTGTACGTGCCCACGGAAACAAGGTCCGCCGGATCCGAAGCGTTGCTGCTCAGGTACCAGCCAACGCCGCCCACCAGCGCCACGGCGACAACCGCTCCCGCAACGCCCATCTTCACCAACTTCTTGCGCTTCTGCCTGCGCCTGCGCTCCAGGAACTCCGCGGGAAGAGCGCTCTGCGCCGCGGTCTGGTTCGGTTTTGCAGGGGATTTCTGCGTCTTTTCCTTTTGTATCAGCTTTGATAACGGGTTCTTTCCCTGCTTTTCATCCTGCAAAACCGTCACAGCGGGACGCACGGGAGCAAAGTCCTGGTCGTTTTCCAGGCTTTCCCGACCCGTGTGCTGTCCTGCTTTTCCGGGGGCATCGTTTCCGCCTGCCATGCTCCATCCCTTCGAAGATCCGATGTGACCTCAACGCCGC
>JAQXGX010000165.1 GCA_029006935.1 Eggerthellales bacterium
CCGCCCGCAAAGCTGAGGGCCAGCGAGAGCCAGATGGGGTTGAGCAGGCCCAGAAAATAGCCCAGCACGGCGCCGATGATGGTGGGCAGGCCCGAAAGCGCGGTGATGAGGATGGCCCGGCCGCGGCCCATGCCGCCCGAAATGAGAGGTACGGCCACCGACATGCCCTCGGGGATGTTGTGCAGGCCGATGACCACGGCGATGATAAAGCCGCTGCCGCCGGCCAGCAGACCGTCATTGCCCACATAGGAAGCGCCGATGACCATGCCCTCGGGCAGGTTGTGCAGGGCGATGGCGCAGGCCATCACCACACCGGCGATGAAAAGCTCCATCCGGCTGCCCAGCGTTTCGCTGCGGTGCATATTGTAGTGGTCGGCGTGGATGAGCTCGTCCAGGTCATCGTGGGTCTGGGGATGGTCGGGGGAGGAGGTGTGCTCCACTTCGGCTTCAGTCTTGCGGTCGATCAGGTAGTTCAGGCCAAAGACCACCGCAACGCCAATGATCAGCGCCACGGAAACCAGCAGTGGTGCCTGGGTGGTGACCTTCTGAGCCGACTCCATGGCCTCGGTAACCAGGTCCAGGCACACCACGGAAAGCATGATGCCGCCGGCAAGGGAAAGCAGCAGGCTGACGGTGCGGTTGGAATCGCTCTTGAACAGGGCTCCTACGACGCCGCCCAGGCCGGTGCCGCCGGCGCCTGCGATCAGGGTGATGATGGTGATGTATGCGAATGTATCCATGATGTTAATCATAGGTAACTTCTGGGGGTCGTCAACAGAAAAGTTGGCAAATGCTAACTTTTTGCGGCCTGCGGTGCTGCTGCGTCAGAAAGGGGTTGCCGAAGCAGCCCCAGATGATGTGGGAAGCGTTGGTGTTCCGAGTGGTCTTAGCCCAAAGGGTTTGACTGGGTTTGAAGCGGAGGCTAGCGCAGCAGGTCCTCAAGGTTAGCAAGCACGCAGGCAAAGCGCGGGTCGTCAGCTAGGGTGGCAAGCAGGGGGTTGTCCTTGACGCTGGTCACCAGGGACTCCTTTACGGCTTGGTCGCTGCGGGGAGCGGCGTCTCCGGAGGTCAGGGTTTCGGCCCATTCGTCCAGATGGTCGAAGAAGGCATCGCCGTGGAGTCGCAGCGGGAACTCCAGGGCGCGGCAGGCGCGCACGTAGTCGTTCAGGCACGCGAAGGCCTGGTCCGTTTGGTCCGCCTGTGCGAAGGCCTGGGCAAACTGCAGGTGGCAGGCGGCGCTGTTCAGGTACACGTGATCGAAGTCGAAGGCGTCCATGAGGGCGCGGGTGCGCTGGTGGATGATGGCCAGGCGCTGGGGGTCGGCAACGCTTTCCATTCCCATGATGGCCAGGGTGTTCACGCAGACCGCCAGGGACTGCAGGAGCGTGGACTGATGCACGGCCTGGGCTTTGCCGGGCTGGCCGATCATGGAGTAGGCGGAAGCCAGGATGATGGTGTCGCCCACTTCGGGGGTGATGGTGTTTTCCAGCAGCGTGACGGCGTCTGTCGCCTTGCCCTGCATGAGCAGCAGGCTGGCTTCCAGGGCGTTGACCATCTTGATGTCCGCGGGAATGGTGCTGTGCTCGCGTACGCGGCTGCACAGCTCCAAGGCCTCGGCGATGAGCTGGGCGCGGGCTTCGTCGGTGGGTGCCTTGTCCAGGTGATTCACGTACAGCGACGCCATCTGAGCCAGCAGCGGATAGCAGCTGTAGTAGTCGTGCACCAGGCGGTGGCAGGCGGCCAGCGTGGAATCAAAGTCCTTGGTGGCGAAGGCGCTGCGCAGGGCGGCGCACTCGGTGCGGATGCGTTCCTTGGAAAGCTGGGGCTCGTAGCCGATAAGCTGGTCCACGGTGACGCCGAAGTAGGTGGCAATCTGCGGCAGCAGGGGGAAGTCGGGGTAGCTTTGGCCGGTCTCCCACTTTGAAACGGAGGCTTTGGTGACGCCCAGGTACTCCGCCAGCTGGTCTTGGGTGAGCTTGCGCTCCTTGCGGAGCAGGGAAATGTTGCGAGCAAGGTTGTTGTTGTTGGTCATGATGCTCTCCTTTCTTTCCGGTGGCTCCACTTTACGGGGAGTGCAAGGAGTGGCAAAGGGAATGGTAGTTGACTTTGGTTGAGAAAATCAACTGCTGGTTGAACACCCAGGTAAGGAAGGGGTTTTTGTTTTGCGCGAGGTACTTGCAACGTCTTTCGGTCGGATGCTCGCTGCCATTTGTGGTGTTGTTGCCAAGCGCCTGCCTTCGTCTTCGCTTGCCGCTGCCAATTCGGGCGGTTTTACCACATCCCTGTCCTGGCCTTCGCCGGCATCGGCGGCGTGGTGTGGTCCACCGTGGGCGGCAGGGCTGCCTCAGAAGCCGCAGCAGGGTAGCGGGCAGACCTTGGGCGAAAAAAATCGCCCCGCTGAATCTGCCACGCAGATCAGACAGGGCGGGATGCGACGCCAATGCAACTGGGATGCAGCTCTGAGCAGGCGCAACGAGCCAGGCCGCGCGCCATGCAACAGAACGCGTCGCGCCGTGAACAGCGCTACTTCAAGGTGGCGTACATGATGGCCTTGATGGAGTGCATGCGGTTTTCGGCCTCGTCAAAGACCAGGGAGCGCTTGCACTCGAAGACCTCGTCGGTGCACTCCAGCTCGGAGATGCCGAACTCCTGCGCTACCTGGGCGCCTACCTCGGTCTTGGTGTCGTGGTAGGAGGGCAGGCAGTGCATGAACACGGCGTCTTCGCTGGCAGCGTTCAGCAGATCCATGGTCACCCGGTACGGTTCCAGCAGGCGGATGCGCTCGGCCCACAGCTCGGCGGGCTCACCCATGGAAACCCAGATGTCGGTGTAGAGCACGTGCGCCCCGCGGGCGCCTTCCAGCGGATCGTCGGTCAGGGTGATGGTGCTGCCGTTTTCCGCGGCAATCTGGGAGCAAGTGGCAACCAGGTCGGCGGCGGGCATCTGCTCCTTGGGTCCGCAAGCACAGAAGTCAATGCCCAGCTTGGCGCACACCACCATCAGGGAGTTGGCCACGTTGTTCTGGGCATCACCGAAGAAGGTCAGCTTCAGTCCCTTCAGCCGGCCGAAATGCTGGCGAATGGTCAGGGCGTCGGCAATCATCTGGGTGGGATGGAATTCTGTGGTCAGGCCGTTCCACACGGGCACGCCGGCGTTGGCTGCCAGCTCCTCCACGATCTCCTGGGCAAAGCCGCGGTACTCGATGCCGTCGTACATGCGTCCCAGTACTCGAGCGGTGTCTTCGATGGACTCCTTCTTGCCCATCTGGGA
>JAQXGX010000166.1 GCA_029006935.1 Eggerthellales bacterium
TCCGACTCCAGGTTCAGCTCAAGGTCGCCTCCGGTCAGGGTTTCGAAGACCACTTCGCCCTGCCTGCGCGTGAGCGCCCGCAGATGGGCCATGAGCTCCGCCGGGGAAAAGGGCTTGGTCATGTAGTCGTCAGCGCCGGAATCCAGGCCCTGAATCTTGTCGGGCACGGTGTCTCGGGCGGTGAGCAGCAGCACCGGGGTGGCAATGCGGTCCCGGCGAAGCTGGGCCACCACGTCGAAGCCGTTCATCTTGGGAAGCATCAGGTCCAGCACCACCACGTCATAGATGCCGCTTTGGGCGTAGGCAAGCCCGTCGGCGCCGTCGTGAACGGTGTCCACGGAGTAGCCGTTGTCGGTCAGGATCTGGGCCAGCGCCTGGGCCAGGGGCTTGTCGTCTTCAACGATGAGTACCTGCATGGAAAGCCTTTCCGGTGTAATGATCTTCCTCCCTGAGGTCCTGGGGATGAAGACGCGTGGGAGTGGTTGCCGGGAACGAACGGGACAGAAAGGAGTCTACAGGAAAAACCCGTCCGCTCCCGAACAGCCGAGGGAGGAAGAATCACTGATTATTGTAGGAAGATTCCTTAAAGCAACCTGAAAGGGTCCGCCGCGCCCCGCCGTGATATGATTTCCCCTATGACTGGACGCGCTGGCCGGGAGCGCCGCGCAGAGCACAGATGGGAACCTATGGATACCGCAAAGATCGAACAGGGAGTGCGACTGATTCTTGAGGGAATCGGCGAAGACCCCAACCGCGAAGGGCTGCTCAAGACCCCTTCCCGGGTGGCCAAGATGTACGAGGAAGTGTTCGCGGGCATGACCGAGGACCCTTCGGTGCACTTTGAAACGCTGTTTGAGGAAGACTACGAGGAAATGGTCCTGGTCAAGGACATTCCCTTCAACTCCATGTGCGAGCATCACCTGGTCCCCTTCGTGGGCAAGGCCCATGTGGCCTACATTCCCGGCAAGGAAGGCCGCGTGTGCGGGCTTTCCAAGCTGGCGCGCCTGGTGGACGCCTATGCCAAGCGGCCCCAGGTCCAGGAGCGGTTGACCAAGCAGGTGGCGGAAACCCTGATGGAGCAGCTGCATCCCCAGGGAGTCATGGTGGTGCTGGAAGCCGAGCACATGTGCATGACCATGCGCGGCGTCAAGAAGCCGGGCAGCCGCACCGTGACCAGCGCGGTCCGCGGCGTGTTCGACATTGACTCCACCACCCGGGCAGAGGCTCTTTCGCTCATATTCCCCGGCCGCTAGGGGGCGGGGCCAAGCGGGGGAGGGGCCTTGCTCCTGTTTGGCTGACTACAATATTTTGAGGTCATTTGGAACAATATATGCAATATGTTGTGGTGTGCATGTGATAGAATGCCCTCCAGCAGCAAGGACGAAAGGGATTGAACATGAAGTGCGTTGTTTCCGTTCTGGGTAAGGACCGCCGCGGCATCGTGGCAGACGTTGCCACCGTGCTGAAGAACTGCGGTGCCAACCTGGACGATATCAGCCAGACCGTCATGGGCGAAGGGGAAATCTTCTCCATGACCATGCTGGTGACCTTGGATACCGAGGTCGCCGACTTCAACACGGTTCAGGAGCGTTTGGCTGCCGTGGGCGAAGACCTGGGGGTTCAGGTCATCATCCAGCGGGAAGATGTGTTCCAGTTCATGTACAAGATCTAGAGTCTGCGTGTACTACAACAAGTCGAGTTTGCGCTTGATGCGCAACGATGGTCCAAGGAGGTACTCATGGAAGAGCTGAAGGAACTGCGTACGGTTGACGGCATTGAGGTGGAGATCACCTATTCTTCCGCCGAAGACCAGAAGGTCACCGACGAGGAGGTGCGCGCTTACATCGATCGCGGCAACGCCAACCATCCCAGCTCCGTGGTTGAGGGGCTGAAGCTAGGCGTTCAGGGCGAAGAAGTGGACATTGAGTACAAGCTGAGTCCGGCGGACTTCGAGCGCATTCGCCGCATCACCGGCTATCTGGTAGGAACCATGGATCGCTGGAACGACGGCAAGACCGCCGAAGAGGCCGATCGCGTGAAGCATGCCGTCTAGCCCGCTAACGTGGGAAAGCGCTGACTGCGCCGATCGGGAGGTGCTCTGGAGGGTGCGGTCAATGGAGTTGTGACGATTAGGGACCAGATCGCTTCCTTCGGTCTGGTCCCTAATTTTTTTGAGCCGCGCTTTGGGGCGGTTGCGTGCAGGGGATGTGCCGCAACGGCGCGGCGCTGGGCTGTAACGGGATCGTGACGCGCTGTTGCGGGCTGTTATTGGTCGATCGCAATCGGGTGGTAGCCAGGTTGCGCGTCAGGTCGGAATCATGTCCTGTATCGGTTTCCTGAGCGGATCCTACTCCTTGAATGCGGCGATATCGCCTGCGCAATGGGGGCAGCGGGTGGCGCCTTCCTTGACCTCCTCCAGGCAGTAGGGGCAGGTGGGAGCAGG
>JAQXGX010000167.1 GCA_029006935.1 Eggerthellales bacterium
TTCGTCCACAAAGCCCATGCGCGGGATGGCCATCGCCTTGGCACCGGCGTTTTGGACGAAAACGCTCCGATCTTCTTCAGCCTGAGTGGAAGTCCCGGGCTGTCCTTTGACCAGAGCGCCGAACACCGCGTCCTCCCCTTCCGCATGGCCGGCAACGGCAATGCTGGAGTAGGAGAACAGCCCTGAATCGGGCAGAGGGGGCAGCTGGGCGTCTAGCACCTGCAAGGGCATGACCCGGGGAAGCAGCACCTGCTCTTCTCCTTCTCCCTGCAAGGCCGCGGTAACTTCGCCCTCAGGCCGGGCCGCAACATCATCGGGCTCCTGCACCGCGGAATCTGCTGGCAGCTCGGAGTCTTGGGGCGCCTCCGTGTTCACCAGCGTAACGGTGAACCGAGCAGGCTCAGAACCGCCGTAGTCCACATCCTGGGATTCGCACGGGAAGCCCTTGGCGCCGAACAGCGCCGTGGAAATGTTTCCCACCATTTCCGTACAGGAGTTCTGAATGCCCGCCTTGCCCTCCTTCACGTTCATGAACACGCACAGCGCCTCCTTGGCGCGGGTGGCTCCCACGTAGAACAGGCGCTGGGTTTCCTCCAGGTCGGCCTTCTGGGCTTCCATGACCATGAGGCTGCGGAAGACAGCGGCGTTGGCATCCCTGAGCTCGGTCACAGTCAGCGGCCCTTCCCGCCATTCCTCCAGCTGAGCGCGAACATCCTTGAAAGCTTCGGACTGAAGACGGTCTCTTCCGCCGATCTTGCGCGTTGCCGGCTTCAGGCTGGCAAAGCTGACGCCTCCCACCCTGCGAATGACCAGGGCGCTTTCCTGAGGATTCCGGTCGAAGTCGGCCAAGGCAACCACCGGGAACTCCAGCCCCTTGGAGGCGTGGATGGTCATGATGCGCACGGCGTCCTGCCCCTGGGCGTTCAGCGCTCCGGGAGCCTCCTTCAAGCCGCCTTCCACCATGTCCCTGAAGCGCCGGGCGATGCTCACCGGGCCCAGCGTGGTTTCTTCCTCCAGCTGGCGGACCATGCGCACGGCCTTCATCAGGTTGCCCAGAACCGCCGCTCCTTCCGCTCCCTGCTCCTGAAGCCTGGCTGCCCAGCCGCTGTCCAGCAGCACGCCCTGCAGCACCTGATGCAGGGGACGAAGGCGCAGTCCAGCCTGGGCCTTTTCCATGACCTTCGCGGCGTGGGCCAGGCCGGGGGAAGCGCAGGCGCCGTCGGGCAATCCTTCCCGCAGGTCACGGGCAAGCTGGCGCAAGCCCTTCGCAAGGGAGCGCCTGCTCCTTCGCCCGGTCTGCTTGTCAACGGCGGTTGCCAGTTGCAGCAGGTCATCTGCCCCAAGGGCAAAAGCCTGGCTGGAAAGGGCCTGGAACAAGAGCTGGCCGTCCCGGGGGTTGGCAACGGCGCCCAGCAAGGTGGCGGCGGTCTGCACCTCCGGCGCGAGGGAGAACAGGGACCCGCCTGCGATCACGCAGTCGAACCCCTGGTCCCGCACGGCCTGGGCATACAGGTCGGCGTGGGTGGTCGAGCCCAGGAGCAGCACCATGTCCGAAAGGGCGTGGCCCCCTTCGTGCATGCGACGGAAGTAGTCCGCAACCCGCAGGGCCTGCACCTGAAGACGGTCTTCCGCCTTCGACTTCATGCCATCCGGCGTGAAGGCCAGCTCCAGCTGCACCCGAGGTTCCGCCGCCTTGTATCCCGCGCCATCGTAGACCGCGGAAAGGTCCAAGAAGCTGCTGCCGAACACCTGGGGCTGAGAGCACACCGCCTTCACGAAGGCCAGCACGTCCCCGTGGCTGCGGAAGTTACGGCTGAGCATGAGCTTGCTGGGCTTGCCGCCGGCTTGGATGAGCTGCGGATCGTCCAGCGCCTGCTGATGCTCCCTATACACCGCCACGTCCGCGCCGCGGAAGGCGTAGATGGACTGCTGGGCGTCTCCTACCGTGCACAGATACTGCATGTTGGGACCAGCAAGGTGCTTCACAATGGCAATCTGCATGGAGTCGGTGTCCTGGAATTCATCCACCATGACCAGGCGAAACTTGTTCTTGAACCGGTCGTGGATCTGCGGCATCTCCAGGGCACGCAGGGTTTCCCGAATCAGGTCGTTGTTGTCTAGCAGGGCACGCTCCCGCTTTGCCTGGGTAAAGGCCCGATCCGCTTCCCGGGCAAGGCCCATGAGCTGGTCTAGCAGCTTGCCGCCCCGCAGCATGATGACCTGCACCAGTACCTCGTAATGCACGCTCCGGCAGTCATCGCACACGCTCTTCTGGGTCGCACCGCCGCACTTGCGCACCTTGGGACAGCCTTCCAAAGCCCGCATGAGGTCGTCTGGGTCCTGGCTTCCCGAAGCAAGGAACTCCTGCAGCGCCTGGACGCCCTGCTCCACCTGCTTCCTTCCCTGGTCGTTGTTCACGCCCGGCTTCAAGCTGGCATAGGCATCCCGCAACTCTTCGAAGGCCAGCAGCAAGCGCTTTGCCAGGCCGGAGGGAAGCTCCTCCTTCCGGCATACCTCCAGCTCATCCAGCCCCCGGGGAAGACTGCTTGCGGTGGTGATCATCTGCTTCAGCAGGTCGGAAAGGCAGGCTTCCTTGCCGAAGCCCTTGAAGGGGTATTCCCGCAAAAGCAGCGCATAGTCCCGGGAACCCGCTATCTGCTGAAGCTGAAGCACCTGGTCAACGGACTGCTCCAGCAGATCCTCCGCATCTTTTTCGTCCAGCACCTGGAACCGCGGATCCAAGCCCAGGTCCAGCGCCGATGCGTGGAGGATGCGCGAGCACATGCCGTGAATGGTGGAAATCCAGGCATCGTCCACCTTGCCTGCCTGCTGGAACAGGCCCTCCGATCGCAAGGTGGAGCGCACCCGAGCCTTCAGCTCCGCCGCCGCCTTTTCCGTGAAGGTGATGGCGCAGATCTGATCTATATCGTCGACCCCCGTGTTGGGCTGGACCAGGGCGCGGGCGATGCGCTGGGTCAGGGTGAAGGTCTTGCCGCTGCCCGCACCTGCGGAAACATCCACGGGGCCGATCAGGGACTCAACGCATTTTTCCTGCTCAGGCGTGTAATTGATGGCCATTTCCCTTCCCCTTCCTATGCCTGAATCCGATTCGGACAGCTCACGGCCGGACAGTACGCGCATGCGTCCTTGGTCAGAGGCCGCGGCTCCACGTCCCCTGCCCTCATGCGCGCAAGCACCGCCGCCAGCTCCTCTTCCACCTGGTCAAGAGCGTCTTCGAAGGGCAGCAGGTCGCACGCTCCGCCGCCAATGCCTTGCAGGTCCTGGACGGGGTCCAGTACCAGGGGATCGTAGGCGCCCGCAATTCCCAGGCGCTTCCCGTAGGAAACGTACACCGCGCCCACCGGCACCACGCCCAGCACCCGACGAACCATCTGGGCATAGATGAGGGCCTGCACGCGCTGGGGAGCCACCGATTCCTCCTCGACCTTCGAGTCAAAGGAGTAGCCGCGGCCCACGCCGCCCTTGTAGTCCACCACCACGGCCCGTCCGTAGGGGTCCAGGTCCAGGCGATCCAAACGTCCCCGCACGTGAACGCCAGCATAGGAAATGGGAGTTTCCTCCCCCAGCGTGAACTCGGAGTACTGGGGGGCAAAGTCCGGCAGCAGGTCCGCCTCCCATTCCACGAAGGCCTGCAGGCGTCGGAGCAACTCCTGGGCCTGGTGCTGCTCCATCTGGGTCAGGGGCACGTAGGCGGATTCGTAGCGGAAGGGCTCCTGGGCAAGCTCCGATTGGAACAGCTGCTGGGTCAGCTGCTGAGCGTACACAACGTTTTCCCTGGTCACGCGGGATTTTCCTTCCCGCTTCAGCTGCTCGTGGAGCATCCCCAGCACCCGGTGGGCAAAGATTCCGCTTTCCAGGGGACCGAACCCGGCCTCAAGGCCCGTGCCTGCTCCCAGCCTGGATTCCACGTACCACTTATGGGGACACTGCAGGTACTTTTCTATGGCGGAAGGGGAAAGCACCGGGTAGTCCAGCAGCTCCTCCGCCGTGCGGCCCGGCAGCAGCACGGCCTCCCGCTCCTGCAGGGAAACCGTGGTGGTCGGAAGCGCCGTTGCCAGCACGCCCTCCTCCTGGGCGCGGGACTGCTGCGGATCCAGAATCTGGCTGAGCTGGTCTTCGCCCAAAGTAACGCCGAACGGACGCAAAGGCGCAGGCAGCCCCATGACCTTGTCTACTTCCCCGGGGTTCTGGGGGTCGCGGCGATAACAGTCCACCAGCTCCTCCAGCAGAGCGGCGGGACGCAGCTCCTTGGCGTCCGAGTCGTTCAGGCAACGCATGAGCAGCACGCGGGATCGGGGCACGCCCAGGACCTGCTGGAAGCTCCTGCGCAGCTGCTGGATGCGACGCCGCGGCTTGTAGGCGCCGATTCGGTCCATGACCTGGTCGATTGCGGTAAGGTCGTCCTTCAGGGGATAGTCCTGGGCCGTCAGGTCGTCTATTGCCAGCACGTCCACGGATCCGGGCTCTTCGCAGGCGGCCTGACGCAAGGTGGCAAAGGTCACCTGGGCGCGAACGCAGGCGCGGGCCCCTTCCCCCTGAGCGCTCCCCTGCACGAATCCGCTGCAGGGCACGCCCACGCGGCGAAGCTCTTCCTGCACCTGGTCAAGGGAAAGACCCAGCTCCTGGGCGCGCAGCAGCACCTCGCGCACCGCCCGGGCGGCATCGACCTGCAGCAGGCGATGGGAGTCCGGCCAGTCGACCCGCGTGACCAGGGCCTGGATCTGCAGCTCCACTGCCTCCAGCAGGTCGCCCTCCACCACGGCGGCGGCAAAGTCCCGGTGGTCTTCGTCCTGGAACCCGGCCAGATCGGTCAAGGCTTCGTCCACGGTCTGCCCGCGCCAGCCCCGGACCCGCTCGTCCAGCCGCTGGGCAGCGCCCAGGCTCATGAAGGAGAAGGAGCTCAGGGCAAAGTCGCTGATCTGGGACGGGGAAAACGTTCCCGGCGTCCCTTCGGTGCTCACGAAGTCCACCAGCGTGATCCACGCACGGCCGAAGTCAGTTCTGCGCAGGGGCACGAAGACGCGGACCTGAGAGCTTATGCCCAGGTCAGAAAGGCGATCGGCAAGGTCCAGGAAGCGCTGCCTAGGATCACGGGCCACGTAGAGCACCTGCACCGGCGCGACTTCAGGCGCAGCAGGGGTCGCGGGTTCAGGCTCAGCGGGCGCGGCAGATGCGGCTTCCTGGGCACAGGTGGCACGGTCAGCGCGGGCGGCCTCCACGGCCTCCACGGCCTCCAGCAGCTGCTCCGCCGCCAGCTGGTCATGGGCATAGGGGCCGGCGGCATAGGCGAACCGCACCGCACCCTGGGGCTGCACGGGATTTTGGAAGTCGGGGCGAAACAGCGCTCTGGCAAGATGCTGCAGCTCAGGGTCCCGGTCAACCGCAGCATGTACCTGCTGCCAGCGCTGCCCTTGCGGGGGCGTTTCCCGGTCAGCCTCCCAAACCTCCTGGTCAAGGCACACTTCCAGCACCTGAGCTCCAACGGAGGCAAGCAGGTCGTCCTGGGCTGCGGTAGTGGGCACGTCCAGCACCACCACGGGAATCCCCTGCACAGACCCGCACTGCCGCAGGAAGGCCACCACCTGGGAGTCCTCCACCAAGCCCTGCTGCTCCAGAAGGGCCTGGTAGCCATGGAGCGCGTCCAGAACCTGAAGCTCTGCGCCCGCAAAGTCAGCACGGTCCGCCGCCAGAGCGGCGGGCAGGGCGTCTCGGGCCACGGTGCCCAGCAGCTCCACGATTCCCGGAGTGCAGGCAAGGGGCTCTGCCCCGGGCTGAGCTGCGGAAGACCCGTCTTGCAGCACGCGACGAACCATCAGCTCCCGCTGGACCGCATCGAAGCGCTGGCGACCGTCGCCGAACAGCTCCCAGGCGTCCTGGAGCCAGTCCTTCAGGGTAACCACCTGCACGCCCAGGGCCCCACCGGCAGCATCCAGCAGCTTCTTCACGGCCACGGTTTCGTCATAGCTGCGCACCACCAGCGTGCAGCGGCCCTTCGCCTTCGCCGCAGATACCGCCAGCTCCAGCGCGTGGTCCCGCGCCCGGGTGTACGTTGCATGAAGAATTGTTCCCATGTGCGTGCCTTTCGCCCTGATGCGCCTGGTAGGCTCGGTCGGAATCGTATTGTTCCATGGTAGAGCAATCGCCTGGAATCGTGAGTACATGAAATGGGACACCCTCCGCCTTTTGCCCCAGCCCCAGCCTTAGCCCCAGCCTCCTTCGCGGCACGCTTCCCCTTTGCCGCTCGTTCCCAGATTCGGCCCCCGCCTTTCGCCCTGTCCTTGCTTTACAGCATCTGCGAGAGCGCGTACGCTTTATTGGTTCATTTTGGGAAAGGCAAGGGAAGTCATGACCGTTGGTGTGCTGCTAATTAATACAGGGACGCCTGACGAGCCCACCATCGAGGCCATCCGACCGTATCTGACGGAGTTTCTGATGGACCCCGCGATCATCGGCGCGCCGTACTTTGTCAGAAAACCCCTGGTCAAGCACATTGTTTCCACACGCCCCCTTAGAACGGTAAAGCGATACCAAGCCTTCTGGACGCCCGAAGGCTCCCCATTCATGCTGACCAGCCGCGCCCAGCAGCAGGCTCTTGCCCAGGAGCTGGGGCCGGGCTTTTGCGTTGAGCTGGCCATGCGCTACGGCAATCCCGGCATCCGTCCGGGACTGGAGGCCCTGCGCGAAGCCGGCTGCACCACCGTGGTGGCGGTTCCGCTGTACCCGCAGAACGTGAACGTGTGCGCGGGCACGTGCCTTAAGGAGGTGCGGGCTCAGCTTGCCGCGCTGGCCAAGGAAGGCTGGCGTCCTGACCTGCGAGAAGTTCCCAGCTTCCATGACCAACCGGCATAC
Source organism: Eggerthellales bacterium (assembly GCA_029006935.1). Lineage (GTDB taxonomy): Bacteria > Actinomycetota > Coriobacteriia > Coriobacteriales > Eggerthellaceae > SUG1186. Next base: position 6,871 of record JAQXGX010000167.1, read on the forward strand.
CGGCGCGCTCTGGCGGAGTCGGTGCGCAAGGCCTGGACGCCCGAGCCGGAGGCAAAGCTGCTGGTCAGCTTCCACTCCACCCTTCTGAAGGACATCCAGTGCGACCCCACCTATCTGGAGCAGACCACCCAGAACAAGGACTGGCTATGCGCCGACCTGGGTCTTTCCGAGGACGATGCGATCCTGTGCTTCCAAAGCCGCTTCGACAGCCGCAAGTGGCTGCAGCCCTTCACGGAGCACGTGCTCGACCAGCTGGCGATGGAGGGAACCACCAACGTCTGCGTGGTGTGCCCGGGGTTCGTGGCCGACAACCTGGAGACCAGCGTGGAAGTGGGCATGGAGCTGCGAGAGCGGTTCTTGCAGGCAGCGCAGGCCGCAGGGGCATCAAGGGAGCAGGTGAGCTTCACCTACGTGCCCGCCCTTGGCTCTGACCCAGGGCTGATCAGCGCTCTGACCTGCGCCATCAAGGGCGTGCTGTAGCAACAGGACCAATGGGCAGGGCTTTCGTCCGCGCCTTTGCCCGCCCTTGAACGGAGGCAGGCAGCTCAAGGCGAAAAGCCGGAAAGAACCGATTCAAAGCCCATCGGCAACAAAAGGGGAAGCCAACACAGAAGCGCAGGCAGCATAGATGGACGCTGCGTAAAACCCAGATCGATTCGCTTTCGAATCGGACGAAGATTCTAGAGATGCTTCCCCACTAGACTGCAGCCATGACCTTCTTCATCGGACACATCTCGGCTCTTCGCTATCTGCTTGCCCACCGCATGCCCCGCGGGGAGAGTCCGCTGCCCCAACGTCTTTCGCCCACCAAAGCCAAGCCGCAACCCGGCAACACCACCAGCTGGGCAACAATCCGCAAGGCCGAACTCCCCTTGGGGGTCTCTTCCTCAAGGATGCACGTCAACGTAGCCTCCGTGGAGGACCGACGCCCCTCCGCCGCCATTGCCGCCCACATGTGGAATGCCCCAGGACGATATCCTTATCTGCGCATAGATGAGCAATTCTGCGTGCTTTCGCCCGAGGCGTGCTTTCTGCAGCTTTCCCTTTGCTTGGACTTTGCCCAGCTGGTTGAGCTGGGGTTTCTGCTTTGCGGATCCTACGTCCCCAATAGCGTTTCCGCGCAGCGCCGAAAGAATCTTGAGCCGTTAACCACCGTCGAGCGTCTGACGAAGACGGTCGCTCAAGCGGTTGGATACCCCGGCTCCACCAAGGCCCTGACCGCACTGCACTTCGTGCAGCCCGGATCCGCCAGCGCCATGGAATCCAAAATCGGCACAGCGCTGAGCCTAACCACCCAACGTGGAGGATGCGGGCTGAAGCCCCTGCTCAACGAAAGCATCGCACTTTCTTCGCAAGCGCAGGGATTCGACTGGTCGCGCTCCCGAACACCAGATTTCTTTTGGCCCGAGCACATGATCGCGCTGGATTACGACAGCACCGAATGGCACGACGAAACCGCTCGCGCCGATTACGACGAACGCCGGCGCAACGAACTGGCCGCTATGGGCATTGGCAGCCTGACCTGCAGAGCCAAGGATTTTCGCAACGCCATGGGCATGCAGCAGCTGTTCGGCCAGCTAGCAGCGGCGCTGGGCAAAACGGCCTCCAAGACAAAGGATTACCAGACCAAGCAGGAGCATCTATTCTGGGTGCTGTTCGGAAAGGGACGATGGGAGCTCGATCAGGAGCCGCCAAAACGCCGCAAGAGCCCAAAGCCTTCCGATGCGAAGGCAGGGGCAGATACGAGCGCGAAACCCAGAGAGGCAAAGCAAGCGGCGCTTGAAGCGAAACCCACTCTGAACGAGCATACAATCCCCGAAAACAAAGCCTATGAGGTTTTTATTCTGCCCTGAGGTAAATTTACTGAAGGGGTCCAGGGCACTTTTTCGGCTTTTTTCGGGCATCGTTCCAGGGTATTGTACGAATTAGCCCATCTCCGCAGGCTCATCAGCCGACCCCAAGTTATTCATCATAAACTAAGATAATCTTGAACTGGTGTTTTGCGAGCATGCTTTTCGCCCGAAAGCTCAAACGAGACCAAAGCCACAAAATCGGGGTATTGTACGAACGTGAAATCGTACAATACCCCGATTTGAGCTCGAAAAAGGGAGCGATTTCTGCCCTGATGGTTGACCGCAGCTTCAGCAAGGTCATGACCTGGTAAAACGCGGAGCTCCACCTTAGCCAGGGGCCAAAGGGGGAACGTCGCGGCTCAAGCCACTCGCAGCTCGCCCTCGCTACAAGCCACGGGCAGCAGCAGCAGTGGTACGCACGGCGTCGATGACCGCACCGCGGAAGGCCGCCTTCTCCAGCGCCTCCACGCCCTTGATGGTGGATCCGCCGGGAGAGCACACCTGGTCCTTCAGCACCCCCGGATGCTCGCCGGTTTCCAGCACCATCTTGGCGCTGCCCAGCACCGTTTGGGCCGCAACCTCCAGGGCCTTGGCCCGAGGCAGCCCCTCGGCCACCCCTCCATCAGCCAGGGCCTCGATGAAGGAGAACACGAACGCCGGCGCGCTTCCGCCCACGGCGCTGGCGGCGTCGATCAGATGCTCGGGCAGCCTCATGCGCTTGCCGAAGCAGTCCAGCAGGCCCTCCACCAGGGCAAGCTCTTCTGGGGAAACCGCGTCATTGGGGCAGTAGCTAGTCAGGCCCTCCCCCACCAAGGCAGGGGTGTTGGGCATGCAGCGCACGATCTTGACCTCCTTGCCAAAACGCGCGTCCAGCCACGCCAGGGTCTTGCCCGGGGCAATGGTGACCACCACCTTGGTTTCGTCCACCAGGTCCCGCACTTCCTCGATCACGTCCTCGTACTGCTGGGGCTTCACGGAAAGGAACAGCACATCAGCCACCGCGGCCACGTCGGCATTGCAGGAAGCCGCGCAAGCCCCCAGCTGGACGGCACGCTCAGCCGCCCGGGCCGCGCTTGAGCAGGAAACGGTCACATCCTGGGGCTGCACCAGCCCCTTTGCCAAAACGCCTTGGATCACGGCGGTCGCCATGTTGCCGCAGCCGATAAATCCCAGCTTCGTCATTGAAATGCTCCTATCTGAACGTATGGTCCGATCGCTCCCAGCCGGCGTCGCGCAGCGGGCAAGGCCCCAGTCAACCCGCGACCCCTTTGCCCTACCGCGTCCTTGAGGTCAGAAAGCAGGGCGAAGCCGCCGTTGACGCGTCCTCCGCATCCCCACCTTAGCAGCAGATTGCCTAGCGCGTTGCGGCAATGTGCTTTTCCAGCGCCTCTGCATGAATAGCGTACTGCAGCGCCATTTCCTCCGTGATACGACCTTCCTTGAAAAGCTGGAACAGGCTCTGGTCCATGGTGCGCATGCCCTGGGCGCCGCCGGACGCGATGACGGAGTCGATCTGGTGGCTCTTGCTTTCGCGGATCAGGTTGCGGATGGCAGTGTTTGCCACCATGATCTCGAAGGCGGGGGCCACCGTGCCATCCACAGTGGGAATGAGCTGCTGGCTGACCACGGCCTGCAGGACCATGGAAAGCTGGATGCGCACCTGCCGCTGCTGCGACGCCGGGAACGCGTCCACGATGCGGTCCACCGTGGCCGCGGCACCGTTGGTGTGCAGGGTACTGAAGAGCAGCTGGCTCATCTCCGCGGCGGACATGGCGGTGGAGATGGTCTCGGCGTCGCGCATTTCACCCAGAAGCAGAATATCCGGGCTTTCACGCATGGCCGAGCGCAGGGCTTCCGCGTAGGTGGCAACGTCGGTGGGGATTTCCCTTTGGGTCACGATGCAGGATCCATGCTTGTGGATGTACTCGATGGGATCCTCCATGGTCACGATGTGCCCCGTGCGCGTATGATTCAGCCGGTCGATGATGCACGCCAGCGTGGTGGACTTGCCCACGCCGGAAGGTCCGGTGACCAGCACCAGGCCCTTCTGGAAGTTGGCGCAGCGCAGCACCTCCTCGGGAATGTTGAAGACACGGGGGTCGGGAATGCCGAAGGGGATTACGCGCACCACGCAGCCCAGGGAACCGCGCTGGCGGAACACGTTCACGCGGAAGCGGCCCACGCCGTTCACGGCAAAGCTGAAGTCGTCGTCGTGGTTTTGGCTGCCCAGGAACGGGTCGATGGTGCGGTTTGCCAGGGCGTACACGCTGCGGACGAACTCTTCGGTGTCCTTGGGCATGAGCGCCGGCGCGTCCAGGCGCACCTGTCGGCCGCCCACCCGATACGAAAGGGGCAGGCCCGCCACCACGAACATGTCCGACGCGTTGTTGTTCACCACGCCCTTCAGGATTTGGGTCAGATTCATGGCACCTTCCTTATTCTTCTCCCGGCCAGAAGTCCTGGCCTCCTTCTTCCTGGGGCCAGTCCACGCTGGTCTTCCACTTGGTTATGGTATAGGTCAGATCGTCGTTGATGCACAGGCTCACGGTCAGCCGACGAACCTGGTCGCTGCTGAACGCCACGCTCACCTGGCTTCCCTCCACCTTGGCCACGTCCGGCAGGACCTTCCTCACATCGTCCAAGGCCGCCGCAGCCGTCTTTCCGGAGCGCTTTGCCTGCGCCAGCTCCTGGTCCACCGAGGCAACAAGCTCCTGAGCCGCCACTTCATTGGCATACGTGCCGGTGGTGTAGGCCCGCTGGTTTTCGGCCTCGTAGGCGCTGGCCCGGGCCGTGGTGAACGAAAGCACCGCGAACACGGCCATGCACAAGCCCACCACCAGCACGAACAGGCTCAGCGGTCCTATGCGGATGGATCCGGTTTCCCTTCGCGCCATGCCTACCCCCTTCCCTTGCTCACGTAGGAGGCGGTGCGCAGGGTGTACACCATGGAGTTGTAGCAGCGCACCTCTATTACCGCCCGGTACAGGGTTCCGCCTTCCCTTTTTTCGGGCGAAACGATGCAGGAGACCACGTAGGTTCCCGAAAGGTACTGGTCGGCTTCCACGAACACGCCGTCTTCCACCTGGTAGTAAGTGGTCTTGGGGACCTTGGTGGGATGGGCGGCAAATGCCTCCGCCCCGTTGCGGGCTTCGGTGGACGCCAGCGCCACGGCATAGGTGGTCTGATTGGCCTTGGAGCCCATGGAGTGGGACTGGGCCAACATGGACACCACCACGCCCAGGGAAATGGTCACGAACAGAAGAAGCAGAACCGCTTCCAGGATCAGAGCCGTTCCGTGCCAGGTGGAGTCGCCGCGCTTCATCACGTGGTCTTCCATGCCCCGTCGATTGCGGAGCACAGGGTTCCACGCCTGGCTCTTTCCCTCTTCACGGCCGAAGCCTTCAGCGTGCAGCCTTGTCATGAGCGCTCACCCCC
>JAQXGX010000168.1 GCA_029006935.1 Eggerthellales bacterium
TCAATTACCTACTCCTTTGCGTACAAGTACTGCCCGCCGAACTATAATAATTGGTTCTACGACACCTTGGGCCAGATGAAGCGCATCTAGCGCCCCCGGAAGGCCCCGGGTCTTTCGAAGAGCCAATGGGCTTTCAGGAAAGGAGTCACGGTGGGTAATGTCATCGTGGTTGGCTGCGGAAGGGTAGGCTCCCAGCTGGCAAGCATGCTTTCGGACAACGGGGCCAACGTGTATGTGGTCGACGTCGCGGCAGAATCCTTTGCCAACCTGGGCCGCGGATTCAACGGCACCAAGATCCAGGGCATAGGCTTTGACGAGTCCACGCTCATCAGCGCCGGCGTAGAGGACTGCACTACATTGGCAGCGGTAACTTCTTCGGACAACACCAACCTGATGGTGGCCGAGGTGGCCAAGCACCTGTTCGGCGTTCCCCATGTGATCACCCGTCTGTTCAACCCCCAGCATGAGCGCGCCTACTTGCAGCTGGGCCTTGACTTCGTGTGCGGCACCTCTTTGGTTGCCGAGCAGATCTACTCCAAGGTCATTTCCGGTCATGGCTTTCATCTGGATACTCTGGGCGAAATCGAGATCCTGAAGTTTTCCCTGGACCTTTCCACCTTGAAGCGCAAGGATGTGAAGGTTTCCGATCTGGAACGTGACCATACGGTGCGCCTCGTGGCCTTCGAGCGTGCCGACGGTTCTACCTGCTCCATTCCCACCAAAGATTCCGTCCTTCACCACGGCGACACCGTCATAGCCGCCGTTAGCAATACATTCCTGCGAAACTTCGCCCGCTTTATCCAGGATTAAGGTGAGTTTATGTACGTAATCATTGCCGGCGGCGGCAAGGTCGGCCGCTATCTTGCCAGTGTTTTGCTGGAATCTGGCAACGAAGTAGTGGTGATCGAAAACAACCCCAAGACCGTGACGCGGCTTTCCGCCGGACTGGAAGGTTCCTACATGGTCATTGAGGGGGACTGCTGCGACTCCCGCTTCCAAGAGGATGCCGGCGTGCGCCGTGCCGACGTGTTTGTGGCGGCAACCGGTGCAGACGACATCAACCTGATGGCCTGTGAGATTGCCCTGAGGGTGTTCCACGTGCCCCGTTGCATCGCTCGCGTGAACAATCCCAAGAACCAGCGGGTGTTCCAGGCGGTGGGAATCGAAAGCGTTTCCTCCACGCCTCTGATCGCCTCCCTGATCGAAGAGGAAGCCCTGCTGGGTGGCATGAGCGCCATCACCTCCCTGACCAACAACAGCGTTGCCCTGGCGGAGGTGACCCCGCAGCTGCGTCGGCATGTGGAAGGCATTGCCGCATGGGACGTTCCCACGCCGGAAGACTCCTTGATCGTTGCGGTCATCAACCGCGATGGCGTGGAGGTGGCAAGTGATGAAACCATGATCATGCCGGGAGACAAGGTGGTGGTCATGGCCACCACCGATGCAATGCCAGAGGTCCGCGCTGCTCTGCGAGACCTGTAATCACTCCCTGATATCATTTTTTGTGCTGGTAAAATCATGCGTGCAAGCATTGGCAAGAATGGAAAGGTCGTCGAATGATCCCTCGTTACACCCGTCCGGAAATGGGCTCAATCTTTACCCTGCAGAACAAGTTCGAGGTCTGGAAGGAAATCGAGGTCCTGGCGTGCGAAGCGCAGGCTGAGCTTGGCCAGGCCGGCATTACCAAGGAAGAAGCCCGGTGGATTCGCGACCATGCCGATTTCACCGTTGAGGAGATCAGCGAAATCGAAAAGGTCACCAACCATGATGTGATCGCCTTCACCACCTGCATGGCCAAGTACATTGATGCCGAAATTCCCGAAGGCCAGGAAAAGCCCAGCCGCTGGGTCCATTACGGCATGACCTCTTCCGACCTGGGCGATACTGCTCTGTCTTACCAGATCACCCAGGCAATCGACATCATTCTTGCCGACATCAAGCAGCTGGGCGAAACCTGCAAGCGCCGCGCCTTTGAGTTCCAGGACACCCTGTGCGTTGGCCGCACCCATGGCATTCACGCTGAGCCCATGACCTTTGGCATGAAGTTCGGCTCCTGGGCCTGGGCTTTGAAGCGTGCCCAGGTGCGCATGGAGCAGGCTCGCGAGGTTGCGGCAACCGGCGCCATCAGCGGCGCGGTGGGCACCTACTCCAGCATCGATCCCTTCGTGGAAGAGTACGTGTGCAAGAAGATGGGCCTGACCCCTGATCCCCTTTCCACCCAGGTGCTGGCACGTGATCGCCACGCCCAGGTCATGACCGCCCTGGCAGTGACCGCATCTACCCTGGAAAGCATTGCCATGCAGGTGCGTCTGCTGCAGCAGTCCGACGTGATCGAGGCCGAGGAGCCTTTCACCAAGGGTCAGAAGGGGTCTTCCGCCATGCCTCACAAGCGCAACCCCATTACCGCGGAGCGCGTCTGCGGCCTGGCCCGCGTGGTCAAGTCCAACGCCCAGGTTGCCCTGGACAACGTGGCGCTGTGGTATGAGCGGGACATCAGCCATTCCGGCACCGAGCGCGTTGCCCTGGCAGACAGCTTCACCGCGCTGGACTACATGTTTGGCAAGATGCAGTGGATGATGGACGGCCTGCAGACCTATCCCAACAAGATGGAGCACAACCTGTGGCGCACCAAGGGCCTGATCTTCAGCTCCAAGTGCATCCTGGCGCTGGTAGATACCGGCATGACCCGCGAAGACGCCTACGTGGTGGTGCAGCGCAACGCAATGAAGGTGTGGGAGGACATTCAGCAGGCGGTGAATGGCCCCACCTATCGTCAGAATCTGGAAGCCGATCCCGAGTGCCCTCTTACGGCGGAGCAGCTGGACGCGATCTTCGACCCCTGGGCATTCCTGACCCGCAAGGACGAAGTGTTCAAGCGCCTGGAGGGCTTGGAGTTCTAGGCATTCTTTCAAATTGTTGTCCGAAGGGGCGTCGCGGGGAAGGCGGCGCCCCTTCTTTGGTATAACGACAGGGTAGGCAACGGGAAAGGAGCGGCTCTTATGGCATCAAGCAGAAAGCGCATCATCACCGTGATTCAGATTCTGCTGGCACTGGTGGTCGTTTGCGCGGTGGGCTGGCTGGGGTTCAAGGGATACAGCTACTATTCCGCCTCCCAGTACTTTGACGCGTTCGAGCAGACCTACGTCCAGGAAACCGCCAAGGGGAAGTTCCAGGTTATGTGGGAGCAGTTCAAGAAGGAGTGCCCCGATGCCGTTGCCTGGCTGCGGGTTCCCGGGGTGGACCTGAGCTATCCGGTTATGCAGGGAACGGACAACGAATACTATCTGCATCATGATCCCCAGGGTGGCTACGTGTTCGTGGGAAGCGTGTTCATGGATTGCAACAACGAATCCGTAACCGATCCCCATGTGATCCTGTACGGACACAACATGATCGACGGCAGTATGTTCGGAAAGCTGGGCAAGTTCCGCGACGCTTCCTTTGCCAAGAAGAACAGCACCATATATTTGTACACGCCCGAAGGTCGGAGGACCTACCAGGTCTTTTCCGTGCAGTCCGTCAGGGCCACCAGCGATCTGTTTACCGTGGGCTTTGAGCATAACGATCAGTTCGGGGAATTTGTGGACAAGCTGCAGGCTGGATCCTTGTTCAACTCCAAAGTGGAGGTTGGCAAGGATGATTCTGTGCTCAGTCTGAGCACCTGCTCGTCCCATAGCACGCGGTTGGTGGTAAGTGCCAAGCTGGTGGATGCGCAGGGGTAGCTTCGAAGCTGCGGCCCGTTTGGGCCCTCTTCGCAAAGGTAACGAAAAAACAACAAAAAAGGTCTGACCGAAGGCAAACGTGGGACTTATTTGGAATAACTGTGCATATAGACCTGCGCTTCCATTGCATTTTTTCCATAATCAAATAAAAAGCCCTATGAACTAGGAAATTATCGGGCCATTCGTCAACAGTTCATCAACTTTACAACGATTCGTAACACTTGTAACGCTTTTCGTAAGGATATTGTGATAAAACTGATAGTGGTTAACTGCGCACCTGTACCCATGCGCGATTAACCAGCACGGCTAAAAGAAAAACAACAAGGTATAGGTGCCGTGCCAAGGGAAAGAGGTCGGACATGAAGACGAAACTGAAGAGCTTCGCCGGACGTCACACCAAGGGGCTCATCGCCTGCTTGGTAGCAGTGACGTTGGTAGTGGGCCAGATTCCGATCAGCTATGCCGTCGACGAGCTCAGTGAGCTGGCAGCAGGAAACGAAGCTGCCCAGGTTGACGAAAAGGCTGCGGAGTCCGTGGCTGTTGCCCCTGAGGAAGATCAGGGCGAACAGGCAGAAGAGCCCGCTGATCCCGCGGATACTGCAGGGGAGGTGAAGGAAGACGAGCCTGCCAAGGATGATACCAAGGACCAGGATGCGTCCAAGGACGAGCCTGCAGCTACGGAAGAGCCCAAGGCTGGGGAAGACAAACCTGCACAGGATGCTCCTGCAGACGAGGACGTTGATCTTAAGGCCACTACCGCGACCGGCAAGGTCGTGGACTCTGTGACCCACGGCTCGAACTACAACATTCCTCGTACGGTTTCCGAAGAGGTAACGGGACCGGCTCATTCCAAGACCCTGACCGACAACGGGGATGG
>JAQXGX010000169.1 GCA_029006935.1 Eggerthellales bacterium
TCTGGAACTGTGATGGCGAAGCACCTGGTCAAGATTGGCGCTTTGCAAAAAGTCAAAATAGGGTGTTGACCAAAAACAGGTGGCGTGTATAATAATATCTCGCTGAAGCGGAAACGCCTCAGCAAAGAGCGGCAGAAATGCCTGCTCTGATCACCTCAATGCGCGGTTGGCTCAGGGGGAGAGCATCACCTTGACACGGTGGGGGTCACAAGTTCAAATCTTGTACCGCGCACCACGAAACTTCGGGGAGCCGGAGAAATCCGGCTCCCAATAAAGAGCGTGATCGAACTAACTGCGGACATGGCTCAGCTGGTAGAGCATCACCTTGCCAAGGTGAGGGTCGCGGGTTCGAACCCCGTTGTCCGCTCCATGCCTATGAAGGTCGACATTATTACTATCGGCCTTTTTTTATAAGGCGGGATGGCCAAGTGGTAAGGCAGAGGCCTGCAAAGCCTTTACCACCGGTTCGAATCCGGTTCCCGCCTCCATTACTAATTAAGCCGCGCAAGCGGCTTTTTTGTTGCAAGCAACGTCGAGAGTTTCAGGCTGCGGAAACAATCAACCCTCGCCTCCGCGGAACGCGTTTCGATTGTGAGGCTGGGATAGCTGAACCCTTTCGTCCCCTTCAAAAGCATGGCTCGCTGACCTGGGCAAACGCAAGTGGGCGAAATCAACGTCGGCCGAAACGAGCCACGCCAGCCGCACAATCGCAATCAAGGGGGCGAAACGGCCCGATTCCAGCCGCACAATCGCGATCGCGATCAATCGCATGGGGCCGCGGTGCCAATTTGGGTGTTGAAAGCGTGGCCATGCTCCTCTGCGGGGCCTGTCCCTGTCAATTTGATAGCCGAAAGAATAATCTCGACATAAGAATTGACACCGCACAATGCTTTCGACTGCCAAATTGACAGCGACCCTCTGATTTCGGGAACACGAGCCCGCTTTCGGCACCCGAATTGCCACGGGCCTGAAGTGCGAGGGTCGTGCAAGCGGATCCTGCTTGTGAAATCGTTCGAACAACCATGGGGGTCCGTTGTACGAACGATTCCCGATCGCCAAATCGTTCGCACAACGGGGGTTTTCAGGCGAAACGGCCCTGGACCTGCGTTGTGCGAACGATTCGCGGCGGCCGTTTCGTTCGCACAACGATGCGATCCCATTGTGCGAACGATTTGCGGGATGCGGGCCCGCCTTCGGCGCCCAAATTAACACGGCCCGGGAAAAAGGCGCCCGCCAACAATACGAAGCGCTTCTTCGCGGAAGCAGAATTGGCACCAGCATCTCGCGGGAGTGGCGCTCCTTGCGCAAAACCAAGCATATCTTCGCGCGAAGAAAGTCGAGCCCGGGTGCCCTTTTCTTTGAGTACGTGATCCCTCGCAGCAAGGCCGTGGAGACGATCCCCTATGCGGTCGTGTAGCGCAGGCCCACGAAGCAGGCGTCCTTCGGAAGGCCCTTCACGTCGTACATCTCCGAAAGGGGGAGGGCGGACACGCGCCACGTGTAGGTGCGGGTTCCGATGCGCACGGTGCCGGTCTTGTAGGTGTTGCCGGACTTGTCTTCGCCAGATTCGCTGACGTCCTTGGAGGTGAGCTTCTGGGTCTTCATGGCGCGGCCAATAGCGGAATCAAGGCTGCCGGCCTCAAAGTCCGCGTAGCGGATGCGTACCGTGTATCCGCTCTTCTTCTCCACATCCATTCGCCAGGTTCCGTACATCAGCTTGACGAAATCGTTGCTGGGAAGCTTGCTCAGCCCCTTGGACAGAAGCTCGGCAGTGTTTTCCTGGGTGCTGTTGGGTCCCACGGCAAACACGTCCATGGCCTGCTCCGTCTGCTTTGCCGCAGGTACGTCCACCAGGACCGCTCCCTGGGACTCAAGGTAGCTGCGGGTCTGCTCCGTGCTGGTGTTGACCACGTTCTTCAGCCGCGGGAGGGAAAGTTCCACGTCCTGGGCCAGAATTTCCTCGACCTGGGCGTTTGCGCGCATTCCGCTGAGCACCAGGTTGTCCACGGCTACGTAAGCGGCGCCACCGCCCAGCGCCACCGCCGCTGCGACGATGGCAACGGCAAAGGCCCTGGAGGGGCCGGTGATCTTCTGCGGGCGGGCAAGGGATGCCGCGTCAATATAGGTAACTCGCTTGGATCGCTTGAATTCCTTGAGGGGACGGGGTCGAGGTTGGGGAGTGGTCATGGGTTCTCCTGTGCTACTGCTTCGGTTCCGTTGGCTCGAAGGTTTCGTACCCTTGGTCGGATACCACCAGCTTTGCCACGCCGGGCAGCACCCGGGCGGTAAAGGGCGTCATGCGGCCGGTGACTTCTCCGTCGTACTGGATGTTCAGCGGCGGGTCGGCCACAATGGCGCATTCCCTTCCCCGATGCACCTCCATCACGTTGCTGCGATAGGGGAAGTCCCCTCCTCGGTCCAGCATGGCGGCTCCTATGGCAGGCAGCAGCTCAACGGCGTTACGCCCTTTCAGGACCACGATATCCAGCATGCCGTCGCGAGGCTGATTTTCGTGGGTGACGGAAAGGTCGAACTGAATCTTGCTGAAGTTCACCAGCAGCACGCACAAGCCGTCGCATTCGAAGGTCTGGCCGTCCACGGTGATGGTGAAATGGGACATCTGCGGTGTGATGTTGGTCGCCGCAGCCCTGAAGTAGGCCAAGGGACCGAGCACCTGCTTGTGGGGCTTTGCCGCTTCCATGATGGTTGCGTCGTATCCCGCCCCCGCCATGATGGCGAATCCGTAGCGATCGCCGTTGACGTTGATCTCTCCCAGGTCAAAGTCCAGCTGCCTTCCCTCGCGGGCGAGCTTGGCAAGGGCGTGAGCTTCGATCGGGGAGGAAACGTTCAGCGCAAGCAGGTTGGCAGTGCCCGCAGGGAAGGGAAGGACCGGGATGCCGGATCCTGCCAGCTCGTAGCAGACCGCCGCGATGGTTCCGTCGCCGCCGCTGGCGACGACCAGGTCGAAATTGCGTGCATCTGCCAGGAAACTGCGCAGATCCGAGGTGCCGTCGGTGGAGCGTACTGTAACCTGGTCTCCGTCCTGGGTGAAGGAACGAATGAAATCGTAGATCGAGCCGTCTCCCAGGCCCGAGGCGAGGTTGTTGATAATCAGTAGTTTCACGGCCGGCCTTTCAGTTAGTATCATTAGATGGTACAACATATGGACGAAACCGACTATGAGCTTTGTGAGGTTAGCGCGTGTATATAGATTCCCAGGAGCAGCTTGAGGCGTTCATCGCCCGGGCCCAGGACTCCTCTGTCCTTGCCATTGACACCGAGTTTCTGCGCGAGAAGACCTATTACGCCAAGCTGTGCCTGATCCAGATGGCAACCGATGACGAAGTGGTCATCGTAGACCCCTTTGCCGTCCGCGACCTGAAGGTGCTTGCCCCGCTTCTGCAGGATGAAACCGTGGTGAAGCTCTTCCACGCGGGATCCCAGGACCTGGAGATCATCTACCACCAGATCGGCGTTCTGCCCAAGCCCATCTTCGACACCCAGATTGCCGCATCCCTGCTGGGGCATGTGCTGCAGATCGGCTACGCGAACCTGGTGCATGCGGAATGCGGTGTGACGCTGAAGAAGATGGACTCCTTCACCGATTGGTCCAGGCGCCCCCTTTCTGCCTCCCAGATCGAGTACGCCGCCGATGACGTGATCTATCTGCCCCGCATGTACAAGAGCATGACCCGCCAGCTGAAGCAGAAGCGTCGGCTGAGCTGGCTTTCCGATGACTTCGCGGAGCTTTCCAATCCTGCCAACTACCAGCAGGATAACAGGCAGCGGTATCGTCGCCTGAAGAGGGGAGGCTCCCTGAGCCGCCAGCAGCTTTCCGCCGCTCGGGAGGTTGCCGCCTGGCGGGAGGAAACAGCTCAGAAGCGGGACCTGCCGCGGAAGTGGATCCTGACCGACGAGCAGATCGTGGAGGCATGCAAGCGGGGATCCCGCACAATCGACGATCTGTTCATGATTCGCGGCATGCGGGATCGGCTCAACACCCGTGACGCCCGCACCGTGGTAGCCTTGATGATCAAGGGCTTCGACCTGCCTGAAAGCGAATGGCCGGAGCTGCCTCGGGGTGGCAAGAACGAGCGGAACGTGGACGGGGAAGTGGACCTGATGATGGCCGTTGCCCGTATCCGCGCTCGGGAAAACGACGTAGCGCTGCAGGCTCTGGTGTCCCACAGCGATCTGGAGCGTTTGGCCCGAGGCTACACCGAGGGAGTGGAGGTCCTTCGCGGCTGGCGCCGTAACCTGGTGGGCAAGGAGCTGAAGGACCTGCTGGCTGGAAAGATTCGCCTGTCCGTTGGCAAGGACGGCGTGGTACTGGAGAAAACGAACTAGGAGCAAACCATGAGCTATCTTGGCCTGATCATCATCACCCTGGCAATCGGCATGTTCGCAACATGGAGCTGCCAGCACAACCTGAAGAAGTACTCCAACGTGCCCACGGAAAGCGGCATCACCGGTGCCCAGGCGGCACAGCAGATGCTTTCCTACTACGGCATCACCGGCGTTCCCGTGCATCAGGGCGCTGAAGGCCAGGACTTCTTCGATCCGCGGTCCAATTCGGTCACCCTTTCCCGGTCCGCATACTACGGCCGCAGCATCACCGCCCTGGCAACTGCCTGTCATGAGGTGGGCCACGCATGCCAGTATGCTCAGGACTACACCCCCATGAAGATTCGCGGCGCCCTGGTTCCCGCGGTCAACCTGGCCTCCAACGCGTGGATGATCCTGTTCTTTGCCGGCATCCTCATGAACATCGCGGGCCTGGTGGACATCGCTATTTTGCTGTACGCGCTGGCGGTGCTGTTCCACCTGGTCACGCTTCCGGTGGAGTTCAACGCTTCCCGCCGCGCCCTCACCTACATGGAAACCATCGGCATCAGCTCCGCGGAGGTGTCCGGCTCCTGGAAGGTCCTGCGTGCCTGTGCCCTGACCTACGTGGCCGCTGCCCTGACCTCCATTCTGCAGCTGATCTACCTGCTGGGCGTCCGGGAAGACTAGTCCGTGGGCCGCGTCAGCAGCAGCTACGATACCCCTTCTGCCCAGGTTTTCGAGCGACCTGACGCCTTCACCTGGGACCAGGGCAAAGCCTCTGGCCCCGACCAGGGTGCAAGGCGCCCCTTTTCCGTCACCGGCGCCCTGGGCCTTGCCCAGAAGGCGCTGCAGGACATAACCCTGACCTTGGTGGGAGAGGTTTCCGAGGTCAGCGCAAAGGCCGGCTACAAGGCGGTCTACTTCACCGTGAAGGATGAAAAGTCCAGCCTATCCTGCATGATGTGGAACAACCGCTACAAGAACGCGGGAATCCAGCTTGAGGTGGGCATGAAGGTGGAGCTGACGGGCCGCTTTACCCTGTATGCCGCCCGGGGGACCATGAGCTTTGACGTGTTCTCCGTCAAGCTTACGGGCGAAGGGGAGCTGCGCATGCAGATTGCCCGCATGATGGCCAAGCTGGCGGCGGAGGGTCTGACCGCTCCCGAGCGCAAACGGCCGCTTCCGGCATATCCCCAGCTCATCGGCCTGGTCACCAGCCCTCGGGGCGCCACGGTCCATGACGTGCTGCGTACCCTGCGCCACCGCTACCCGTATGGACGGGTGCTGTTCGCCGGTGTTCCCGTGGAAGGGGCCGGCGCTCCTGCTGCGCTGATAGCCGGACTTGAGTGCGTGTGCCAGGCCGGTGCCGAGGTGGTGCTGCTCATACGTGGCGGCGGATCCATCGAAAGCCTGATGCCCTTTAACGACGAGGCCCTTGCCCGGGCTATCGCTGCCTGCCCTGTGCCCGTGGTCACGGGAATCGGCCATGAGACCGATACCACCGTGGCCGACCTGGTTGCGGACCTGCGCACTCTTACACCCACTGCGGCGGCTACCGCCGTAAGCCCCGATTCCGCGGCCTTGCAGGACCAGTTGGCCAACACGGGGCGGCGTATGCACGACGGCTTGAGCCGCAGGCTGGAGCGCAGCCGGCTGATCTTGGAGCGCTACGGGGAAAAGCCCCATCTCAAGGACGTGTCCACGCTGCTTTCGCCCCTTGCATTGGAGTTGGACGGATTGCAGGCCCGATTGTCCCAGGCTCTGCCCAATCGCCTGCAGGAAGACCGTTCCAGCGTAGCCTTGCTGCGGACCCGCCTGTCCTCTGCCCTCAGCCACGCCTTGGATGGCCCGAACAGTCGCTGTCATGAGGCCGCGTTGCGATTGAGCTCGCTTTCTCCCCGGCTGCTGGATCCTCATAGAAGGAGCCTGGCAACTGCCGCGGCCCAGCTGGAGGCGTTGTCTCCCGTTGCCGTGCTTGCCCGGGGCTACTCCATTGCGCGAAACGACCAGGGGGACGTGATACGTAGCGTGAGCCAGGTGAACCCTGGGGACCAGGTGCGGCTGCGGGTCAGCGATGGTAACGTTTCCGCTCGGGTAACGTCCGCGCGTCCCGCCTCTGATGAACCTTCGGGAAAGGAATAACCCATGGATACCAACCAAACGCCCATCTCCGAGCTGACCTTTCGCCAGGCCATGGCTGAGCTCACCGGTATTGTGAACGCGCTGGAAAGCAACACCCTTGAGCTGGAAGATTCCCTTCGGCAGTACGAGCGGGGAGTGGCCCTGCTGGCGGATCTGCAGGCGCGGCTCACCGAGTCCCAGCAGCGGGTGGATACCCTGATGGGGCAGATTTCCCCCACTCACGACGACCAGGCCCAGGACACCACGCTTTCCTAGGGGACGTCTGATTCGGCGTAAGGCGTTGTAAAACAGAACGCTCGTTCGCTTTTGTTTTCGGTGAGCGGCGCGCCGCTTGCCGAAAGAACTGGGCTGATACCGCGGTGTTTCCTAATATTAATACCTAATGATTATTTATTAGGAGGCCAAGTGAACGTTCTCGTCATCAACGCAGGTTCATCTTCACTTAAGTACCAGCTCATCAACGTCGAAACCCGCAACCTTCTTGCCAAGGGCGTATGCGAGCGCATTGGTGACGAGGAATCCTTCCACAAGCACGGTCTGGACTCCAACGAGTCGGTGATCAGCACGCCTATGAAGGACCATGACGAAGCCATCGCCATGGTGCTGAAGACCTTGGTGGAAGGGGAGGACGCTCCCATCGACGATCTTTCCCAGATCGACGCGGTGGGTCATCGCATCGTCCAGGGCGGCAAGTACTTCAGCAAGTCCACCCTCATCGACGATGACGTGATCGCCAAGATCGACGAGATGGCCGAACTTGCGCCCCTGCACAACAAGGCTGCCCTCCAGGGCATTCAGGCATGTCGTCACCACATGGGCGACATCCCCATGGTGGCGGTGTTCGACACCTCCTTCTTCCAGACCCTGCCTCCCAAGGCCTACATGTATCCGCTGCCCTATGAGCTGTACGAAAAGTACGCCGTCCGCAAGTACGGCGCCCACGGCACCTCCCACCGCTACATCGCGGAACGTGCCGCCGCTCTGATGGACGAAGATCTGTCGGATGTTAAGCTCATCACCTGCCATCTGGGCAACGGCTGCTCCGTTTCCGCCATCGACCACGGCATTGCGGTGGACACCTCCATGGGCATGACTCCTCTTGACGGCCTGATGATGGGCACCCGCTGCGGCGCCATCGATCCGGCCATCGTGACCTTTGTCATGGAGCACGAAGGCCTGAGCCCTCAGGAAATGAACGACCTCATGAACAAGAAGTCCGGCCTGCTGGGTATTTCGGGTATCAGCAATGACCTGCGCAGCATCCGCGACGCTTCCTCTGCCGGCCATGAGAGGGCCATGCTTGCCTACGACATGTACTCCAACTCCGTGAAGAAGTACATCGGCCAGTACATGGCGGTCATGGGCGGTGTGGATGCCATCGTCCTTACCGCTGGCGTGGGCGAAAACTGCAAGAAGATGCGCCGCATGATCTTCTCCGGCCTGCAGCCCCTGGGCATCGTGCTGTCCGAGAAGCGCAATGCGGAAGGCAGGGGCGAGCGGGAGATCAGCCATGATCGCTCCAGCGTGCGCATCTTCGTCATTCCCACCAACGAAGAGTACATGATCGCGCGCGACACCTACCAGATCGTCCATGACAAGCTGGGCTCCGAGCTCCAGGAAGACGATGATGTGACCTGGTGGTAGCACCTGGTTCTCCTAACTGCTGAGCGTACGGCGCCCGGAGCATCTTCTCCGGGCGCCGTTGTTCTCTCACGTCCAACTCTGGGTTGCGGTACGCAACTCTGGCCCGCAGCTCAGAGATCGCTTGCCGTGCGCAGAGGGCCTGCTGGGAGCGGAATCGCCCTGGAAACGAAAAGGGCCCGCACGAGCGGGCCCCAAATTATAAGACGAAAGAGGAAGGGCTACTGGGCAGCCTTCTGAGCGATTGCCTGAACACAGGTGATGGCCACCACGCCCACGATGTCCGCAGCAGAGCAGCCGCGGGAAAGGTCGTTGACCGGAGCTGCAATGCCCTGGGTAACGGGGCCGTAGGCTTCCGCCTTTGCCAGACGCTGAAC
Organism: Eggerthellales bacterium; assembly: GCA_029006935.1. Taxonomy (GTDB): domain Bacteria; phylum Actinomycetota; class Coriobacteriia; order Coriobacteriales; family Eggerthellaceae; genus SUG1186. Next base: position 8,487 of record JAQXGX010000169.1, read on the forward strand.
CAGCTTGTAGCCTATGTTGCCGGAATCCAGGTCGGGGAACACCAGCACGTTTGCCTGGCCGGCCACGGGGGAGTCAGGCGCCTTGGCCTTGCCGATGGAGCCGATGATGGCTGCGTCAAGCTGCAGCTCGCCGTCGATCAACAGCTCGGGAGCCAGCTCTTTGGCCATGAGGGTTGCCTCCACCACCTTCTGGGCGTCGTCGTTCTTCGCCGAGCCATGGCTAGAGTGGGAAAGCAGGGCCACTCGGGCGGGAGCTCCCGTCAGGTCGGTCCAGCCCTTGGCGGTGTTCAGCGCCACCTGGGCAAGGCGCTGAGAGTCCGGGTTGACCTCCAGAGCGCAGTCGCCGAAGGCGAACATGCCGTTTTCGCCCAGGTCGCAGTCGGGTACGTCCATGATGAAGAAGGAGCTCACCAACTTGGAGCCGGGGGCGGTCTTCAGGATCTGCAGGCTGGGACGAAGCACGTCGCCGGTGGAGTGGCAGGCGCCGGATACCATACCGTCTGCCTTGCCCATCTTCACCATCATCACGCCGAAGTACAACACGTCGTCCATGAGCTCCAGGGCCTTTTCAGGGGTCATGCCCTTATGTCGGCGAAGCTCGAAGAGCTTGTCTGCGAATTCCTGACGAAGCTCGGAGGTACGGGGATCGATGAGGGTGGCGCCGGTCAGATCGTAGGAAGACGCGCTGATCTGGTCCACGTCGCCCAGTATGACCAGATCGGCAATGCCCTGGGCAAGGATGGCCTGGGCAGCCTCCAGCGTGCGCTGGTCTTCGCCCTCAGGAAGGACGATGGTCTGCTTGTTTGCCTGGGCCTTTTGGGTCATTGCTTGAAGAAATGCGGACATGAAGCCTCCTTGCTCTTGGGAAACGATGTTGATCGGATGCACTGATGGTAACGGCAAAGCAACGGTTCCCCGCTTTCGCAGGGAAAAGAGGAGGTATTTCCGCACCGACTGGCCTGCTTGTGCTATTACGTAAGAAGTGTTTTTGTGTGCTGCCCGCGAAAGGAGTCTACGGTGTTCTTCAACATCGATTTCCTTGTTGCGGGACTCGTGGTGCTGGTCCTGGTTCTGATCCAGTTCTACCTGACCAGGTCATATAAGAAGAGCTTTTCCTCCAAGGTGTTCATGGCCATGATCGCCGTGTGCATTGCGGACGTGGTGCTGGACGGCGTCACCGCCTACATGATCGAGCACGCCCAAGACTTCAGCCTTGCCCTGCTCTACGCTGCAAACAGCACCTTCTACCTTTCCCAGATCATGGTGACCGCGCTTCTGTACCTGTATGCGGTTGCCATCTGCAACAACTTCAGACGGGAGTTCGCCGCCTCGCTGGTGGTGTCCGTGGTGCCGCTCATGTTCTTTTCCGTGCTGATCCTGAGCAACCCGGTCACCCATATGTTCTTCTCCTTTGACCAGGTCACCCATGAGTACAGCTACGGGCCTTACATGTACCTGCTGTACTCCCTGGCATTCTTCTACAGCGTGGTGACCATTGCCTACTCCACCTTGTGCCGAAAGCTCATGCGCCGCATCGACTACCTTGCCATCTGGGAGTTCTGCCTGATCGCCATATTCTGCGTGTTCGTTCAGGCTCGGGAGCCCGAGCTGCTCATGACCGGCTTCGGCATCGGCCTGGGAGTCATGGTGGTGTTCCTGACCATCAACAACACCGACGGGATCATCGATGCCCAGTCCAACGTGTTCGACGTGGAGGGCTTTCGCCGTCAGGTCGATTCCCTTATTCGTCACGGGAGCGAGGCTAGCCTGGTCTTCGTTTCCCTGGAGATGCTCAAGACCCTGAACAAGCTGGCGGGACCGGGTATCTCGGATTCCATCGTGCAGCGGCTTGCCGCTCAGCTGCGCTCCTTGAGCCGCACGAAGATGGTCTATAGGATGAAGGGCTCCCTGTTCGTGGCGGTTTGCGATTCCCGTCGCGAGCAGCGGCGCATCTATGGGCAGATCATAAGCTGGCTGGATCAGACCCATGCCGTTCACGGGGTTCCCGCCCGCATCAGCTATCGCAGCGGGGGCATTTCCGACCTGAGCGTCTTTTCCTCCAGCTATGAAATCCAATCCTTCCTGGAGTACCTGATCTCCTATATGCGTCGCAACGACCTGGTGGAGCTTCCCAGTGCCCAGGATTATCTGGAGGAATACAAGCAGGAAAGGCAGATCGCCGCCTTCAGCTCCCAGGCGCTGGAGGAAAACCTGTTCAGCGTGTACGCCCAGCCCCTTTACGGTGTGAAGGAGCAGCGCTTCGTGGGCTTCGAGATCCTGTCCCGCCTGTACCATCCCGACCTGGGATTCATTCCCCCGGATATCTTCATTCGCCTGGCGGAGGAAGAGGGAAACATCGGGCGGCTGGCGGCGCTCCAGTATAGGAACACCTGCGACTTCGTCAAGCAAAACCAGGACCGTCTGGAAAGGGCGGGCGTGTCGGAGCTTAAGTTCAACGTTTCCGCGGTGGAGCTCATCGACCCCCTGCTTCCCCTGCGCATGCTGGATCGCATTCGGAACATGGAGCTGAACCCTTCTCTGTTCTGCTTCGAGGTCACTGAAACGGCCGCGGTGAAGTATGGCGAAAGCTCCGAGCGTTTTGTCACCATGCTTCAGGAAGCTGGCTGCAGGGTCTATCTTGACGACTTTGGACGTGGCTACGCCAATCTTGACTCCGTGATGAACCTGCCCTTCCATGGTGTGAAGATGGACATGACCCTGCTGCGCAACACCTCTGCCGACGAAAGCGCCCGTGCGCTGTACGGCGGCTTAGTTGGCATCTTGCAGGGGCTGGGGAAGAGCATTGTGGCCGAGGGCGTGGAGACCAGGGAGCAGGAGCGCTATCTGACCGATCTGGGCGTTGACGTGCTTCAGGGATACCTGCTGTGCAAGCCCCTTCCCCTTGACGAGGCCCTTGAGTTCGTGGAGCGCGAGAACGCCAAGAGGGGGCGCCGGCCATGAGTCGGGGTGCTTTCCGGAATAAGGTGGGATCGCGCCTGGTGACGGCCCTGTTCTGCTCTGTCTTGGCGCTGGCTTCCGTTGCGGGTGCTGGCTCCTCTGCCCATGCCCGAAGCGACGGGCGGGTAACGGGCCAGTACTACGTTTCCGTGTTCGAGCAGACCCAGCTTCCCGATTCCCTGGATCAGATCTCCACCGACACGTCCCTTTACTCCGAGGCCATCGTGGTGCCTCGGGCAATCGACACCAGCGCAATCCCTGCCGGAGGGCTTCCCCTGTTCGATCCCTCGGGCGTTGATCAGAAGGTGCTGGTGGCCCAGCCTTCCTTGGAGCAGATCAGCTCAGCTTGCGTTCGATCGGGGATTGCCTTCGACCCCCAAAGGGACAAGGTAGTGTGGTACGTGGTGAAGCCCCAGCTTGATGGCTGGCATGTGGACGGAGCCATACTGAGGGGGCAGTTGGAGCCCCAGGTGCCTGCTGAGCCTGCCGAGCCCCAGGAACCCGAAGGGCCGGTTGAGCCGGTGGAGCCGGTGGAGCCCGCTGAGCCCCAGGAACCCCAGGAAACCCCGGATCCAGAAGAGCCTTCGGAGCCCTTGGTTCCCGACCAGCCCGAGGCGCCCTCCTCGGACCGTCCCTTGGCTCCCGAAGAGCCGAAGGAACCCGAAGGTCCTGATGGGGGTCAGGAGCCCTATGACGAAGCTCCTGCCACTTCTAAGACTCCGGATTCTTCAGGAGAGCAGGGAGCCTCCGATGACGCCGAGCTGCCGGAAACAGGCGATGAACCCTCTGATGACCAGGACTTCCCGACTCCTGTTACCCGAAGCGTCCCCCAGGATGCCCCAGGGTCTACCGAACCCCAGCCTCAGGAAGGCAAGGAAGATGACGCCTCCCTTGCCTCCCGTTTGAGCGTTGCCGGAGAGATGGGGGCGGGGGCGTTGTCCTTTGCCCTTGCGGGGCTGCTGGTGATCAGCGTTGGCCGCACCCTTTCCCTTTCCCGTTTCTTCGGAAAGATCGGGGGTGGGAAAAGATGAGGTCCTTTGACTTTCTGACTCCCGCCCGTATTCGGGTCATCAGCTTGGTCCTGATCGCAGCCGCGGTGGTGGCGATGCTGCTGTGGATCGCCCCCGTTCTGAGCGGCCAGGTCGATCCCGTTCAGGCTGTTCCCGCCTGTCTTTGGCTGGTGGTTTTCGGCATTCTGCTGTTGATCCTGAACTACGTGGAAACCCGCAGGCAGGCGCTGCTTCGCCGGGTGTGGGTGGATTCCTGTTCCTTCTTCGACGGGTCCGCCGTCCTTCCCTATGCCGGAGTGTCTGACCTTATGGAGCAGCTGGTGGTCTCCTTCGTGAACTCAGACGAGCGTACAGGAGTGCCGCAGAGCCCCTCGGATCGGGAATACCTTCTGACCGTGGAGACCATGACCTTCGAATACGATCGTGACAGCGGCCTTCTTTCCGAGGACGGCTCTGCTGCTCGTATTCTTCGTCCCCTGAAGGTACGGGAGCCGTTGGAGGAAGGCAGCGGTGTTTCCGTAGTCCGCTGGGCGGGTGTGGTGCGCGTTCTCGAAGGGGAGGGTAGGGGTCGTGTGATCCCCTTCTCCACGGTGGACGAGTTGGAGTCCGTTCTTGCGGAGGAGCTGGAAAACGGGGATTCCCAAGATCTTCGCCCTGGGTTAGCATAGACCACCATGAACGTGACCATCTTTACAGACGGGTCCTCCCGCGGCAATCCCGGCCCGGGAGGCTATGGAGCCGTCCTTCAGTTTGTTGATTCCGCGGGCAAGCTCCACGAAAAGGAGCTGTCCTGCGGTTATGCCCGCACCACCAACAACCGCATGGAGCTTTTGGGGGTTATCGTGGCCCTGGAGGCCCTGAAGCGACCCTGTACGGTGACCTTGTATTCCGACTCCCAGTACGTGGTCAACGCCTTCAACCAGAACTGGATCTCCGGATGGCTCAAGCGCGGTTGGAAGAACGCCCAGAAGGAGCCGGTGAAGAACGCGGATCTGTGGAAGCGGCTCCTAAAGGCCAAGGAGCCCCATCAGGTTACCTTCGTGTGGGTGAAGGGCCATGCGGGTCATCCTGAGAACGAGCGCTGCGACCAGCTTGCCACCGCTGCGGCAGATGGCGCCGACCTGCTGCAGGATGCCGGCTTCGAGGGCTAGCCGTCTTGCCTGCTTTCTCGCCTTTCCTGCAGGTTCGCGGAATCAAGCACCTTTCCCGTATCCAGGTCCAGCAGCTGGATCAGGCCCTGATCGTACAGGGCCACGCTGCGGGATCCGTCCTTGGGGAGGGCGGCGCTGCCGGGATTCAGCAGGACCACCCCGTCTTTTTCCTCCAGCTGCTTAACGTGAGTGTGCCCGGAGGCAAGGACCCAGCGGGCGCGGGGGTCCTGGGGAAGCTTCGGCAGGTTCTGAGGTCCGTGTACGTGCCCGTGGGTGATGTAGAGTCTGATGGCGCCGTCGTAGATCACCCCGTAATCCGATAAGCAGGGAAAGTCCAGCACCATCTGGTCGACTTCCGCATCGCAGTTGCCCCGAACGCAGAGTATCTTTCCGGCATGCTCGTTCAGCAGCGCTGCCAGGGTCTGCGGGTCGTGGCCCGGGGGCAGGGGGTTGCGGGGGCCGTGGTACAGGATGTCTCCCAGCAGCACCAGCTGGTCAACGTCTAAGGTTCGCGCCAGTTCCACCACCTTCTGCCCGTAGGTGCAGGAGCCGTGCAGGTCGGATGCTATCAGGAGCTTCATGGATCACCTCAGGTCGTCGAAGTATCCCCGCAGGCTGATGCTGCGGGTTCGTTGGGGGAACAGGTGCTGGTACAGCGCGCCGAAGTAGCTGTCCGTCATGGAGGCCACGTAATCCACCACGATCTGATCCGGATCCTGGCTCAGGTAGCCTTCCGGGGTCAGGGTGCGGGAGTTGGCGCACAGGCGCTGCACGTGATGGGCGAAGATGGGGGAGGACTCCCGTCCCTGGATCAGATCCTGGCGCAGCTGCTCGTACAGGTCGGTGAACATTTCCTCCACCACGTTGGAGGTGTTGTCCACCATGCCCTCCTTCAGGTAGATCACCTGGTAGTTCTGCTTCTTGGCCACCTTCACGTCTTCGAACATGGTTCTGCTCATGCAGATCCGGTCCTGACGATAGCTGTTGTTGATGATGTCAACCGTCAGGTTGTTGATGATCTGGGAGTTGGTGGTGCCCAGGACGGTGGAGTCGAAGGGCTCTGATGAGGGCAGCACCTTCATGGCCATGGCGTCGCTTCGGTCCTTGCCCAGGTAGGCGATCATATCGCTGATGCGCACCACGCATCCTTCCAGGGTGGAGGGCCTTAAGGTGGATATGACCTGCTGGTCTTCGCAGCATCCTTGGTACGTTTCGTCCAGCTGGGCAAAGGTGGTCGTGTTGCCCCGTTCCAGCACCTGCTGGGCGAACTCCCCGTTGTGGCAGAGGGCTCCGTCCAGGACCTGCAGACTGATGTTGCGGGGGTAGAGGGTGTCCATGACCCGCACGGACTGGACGTTGTGGTTGAAGTAGCGTCCGGTGTGCCGGTGGTAGATCTTGTTCAGGAACCGCTCTCCCGCGTGGCCAAAGGGGGTGTGCCCCAGGTCGTGACTCAAGGCTATGGCCTCGATCAGGTCCGTGTTCAGCCCCAGGGCGGCGCCGATGGTCCGGGCAACGCGGCTGACCAGCTGGACGTGTAGGCCCCGGCGGCAGATCTCGTCGTTTTCGGCGAAGGAGAAGACCTGGGTCTTGTCCGCGTAGCGGTTGTAGGCCGGAAGGTTCAGGATCTTTTCCGTGTCCCGCACAAATGCCGGGCGCACCAAGGTTGCCTGGTCATGGGGGTTTTCCTGGCGGCGCACCACGTCCTGGTCCCTGAAAGCGTGGGGATTGCGCCAGTCGTTGACCCGATCCAAGCGCATGGCTGCCTCCACTTCCGGGTCCAGACACAAGTAGGGAATGGGATCAGTGCTGTTCATGGAATCTCCTCCCAGGTTCTTTTGGCCCATTATAGGGAAAAGGCTGCGAGCGTGAGCGGTCGAATGGCTGGGGGCGAATGGAAGGGGACTTCCCATTTACCGAACTCAGACGGGAGGTTGTGGAGCAGGGGAGGGTGGAGGGCTGGGATTTTGGTATTTATATGGATATGAAAAGCCGAGCATTCGGCTCTTTTTTGTAACAGATGAAGGAAACGAAGGAGGAAACAGTGCTGTTACCCGGCTTCCTCGTGGTCTTTCCCCTTGTGGTAGCCCTGCTGCTCTTCTGCATCCGGGGCGAAAAGGCCAGAGACATGCTTGTGGTGGGAGGTGCCGTTGTCACGGCGGTGGCATCCCTTGCCATGGTGTCCATGAACATTGGGGCCTCGTATACCCCCCTAGCATTCTCCAGCCCGGCAATCGACTACCTGTGCACCGCCATCGGCGTGGTCATCGCTGCTGTGGTGGTGTATTTCGCAGTAAGGTTCAAGAACCTGTGGGCTGGTGGCTTGGCCGTGATCCAGCTGGTTCTTTCCCTGGTGTTCGAGGTGGGCTTTGCCCATGGCCTGGAGGTCCCAAACGGCCTCTACTACGACTCCCTGACCTTGCTCATGGTGTTCATCATCGGCGTGATCGGCTCCGGCATCTGCGTGTATGCCCTGGGCTATATGAAGGATTTCCAGGCGCATCAGCCCAAGGGTGAAAAGGACCGCAGGCCCTTTTTCTTCGGCCTCATGTTCCTGTTCCTTTCCGCCATGTACGTGATCGTGTTCAGCAACAACATGATCTGGCTGTTCACCGGCTGGGAGATCACCACGGTGTGCTCCTTCCTGCTGATCGGCTATACCCGCACGGAAGAGGCCATGCGCAACGCCTTCCGCCAGATCATCATGAACATTGCCGGCGGCATCGGCTTCGTGGTGGCTCTGTTCGCCGCCGCGATCCAGATGAACACCCTGGATCTGAGCGTGTTCCTGGCCCAGGGTGCTGCCCATCCTGAGGTTGCGGTGCTGGCGGTGACCGCCCTGGCCTTTGCGGGTCTGACCAAGGCAGCTCAGATGCCCTTCCACACCTGGCTGCTGGGTGCCATGGTTGCTCCCACCCCCACCAGCGCACTGCTCCATTCCTCCACCATGGTGAAGGCGGGCGTGTTCCTGCTGGTCAAGCTTGCCCCGGTCCTGGCGGTATGCGCCGTTCCCCAGGCCATGGTGGTGCTCATCGGCGGCCTGACCTTCCTGCTGTGCAGCTGCCTGGCCATCAGCCAGAGCAACGCCAAGCGGGTCCTTGCCTACTCCACCATCGCCAACCTGGGCCTGATCACCGCCTGTGCCGGCGTGGGAACGGCGGAGGCCGTCTGGGCCGCTGCCTTCCTGATTCTGTTCCATGCCATTGCCAAGTCCCTGCTGTTCCTGTGCGTGGGCACCGCCGAGCATCACATCGGCAGCCGCAACATCGAGGACATGGACCTGCTGTTCGAGCGCATGCCCCGTCTTGCCCGCTTCATGATCATCGGCATCATGTGCATGTTCATCGCTCCCTTCGGCATGCTGCTTGCCAAGTGGGCAACCCTGGTTTCCTTCGTGGACGGTGGGCACCTTGTTCTGATCCTGCTCCTTGCCTTTGGCTCGGCTGCCACGTTCATGTTCTGGGCCAAGTGGATGGGAAAGCTCTCCGGCATTGCGGGACGGCCCCAGAACGTTGAGGAGACCGTCCACCGCAGCGAATGGGGCGCCATCGTCACCATGGTCTTCTTGGTGTTCGTTGGCTGCGTGGGGCTGCCGCTGATCAGCAACGCCCTGGTGGAACCCTATCTGCTCGGCGTGTTCAATGCGGACCTGCAGACCCTTTCCGACGACAACCTGTGGCTGAGCGCCTTCCTGAGCGCCCTGGTTATCGTGGTTCTTCTGGTGGGTCTGGAGCGTACCGCCAAGGCCCGCAAGGTCAACGTCTACCTTTCCGGCATCACTGTGGATTCTGATACCCGCTCCTTCACCAACTCCCTGAGCGGGTCCACTGAGGCTACCGCCCGCAACTGGTACCTGGATGACTGGTTCGGCGAAGGAAAGCTGACCAAACCCGCCCATATTGGAACCGCGACCATCATAGTTGCCGCCTTCGTGTGCGCAATTGTGCTGATCCTGCTGTAGGAGGTGAAGGAAATGACTCTTCTGAGCGTACTCGTAGGCACCGTTGCCTTTGCGATACTGGCTCCCGTCATCGGCTGCTTCCTGGCAGGCGTGGACCGCAAGGTTTCCGCCCGCATGCAGGGTCGTGTGGGACCGTCCATCATGCAGCCCTATTGGGACGTGCGCAAGCTTCTTTCCAAGGAGCGCGCCACGGTAAACGACGTCGAGGGCGTGTACGTAACCCTGGCCCTGGTGCTTGCCGTGCTTTCCGGTGGCATCTTCTTCAGCGGCGGAAACCTTCTTCTGTGCGTGTTCGTGATCACCTTGTCCAGCCTGTTCTTCATCATTGCCGCCTACTCTACCCGCAGCCCCTACGCGGAGGTGGGTGCCAACCGTGAAACGGTCCAGGTCATGGCCTATGAGCCCATGGTGCTGCTCTTTGCCGTGGGCGTGTACCTGGCCCTGGGTACCTTCAGCGTCTCCGGCGTGCTGGATGCCCAGGTTCCGGCTATCTGCCAGACCTTCCTGATCTTCTTCGGACTGCTGTTCATCCTGACCATCAAGCTGCGCAAGTCCCCCTTCGACATCTCCATGAGCCATCACGCCCATCAGGAGATCGTGCGGGGCATGACCACGGAAATGTCCGGCCCCACCTTGGCAAAGGTGGAGATCATGCACTGGTGCGAAAACGTGCTGTTCCTGGGATGGGTCGGCATGTTCTTCGTGTGGTCCAACCCGCTTTCCCTGATCTTGGCCCTGGTGGTTGCCGTGGCGGTGTACTTCCTGGAGATCTGGATCGACAACAACTTCGCCCGCGTGAAATGGCAGGCCATGCTCAAATGGTCCTGGGTTATAGCCTTGGTCGCCGGCGGCGTGAACATCGCTGCCCTGATGATTCTGTAAGGAGCAAGGATGGCATTAGTAGCAAAATCACCCTGGGTCATCCACTACGACGGTTCCAGCTGCAACGGCTGCGATATCGAAGTCCTGGCTGCCCTGTGCCCGGGTTACGACGCCGAGCGCTTTGGCGTGGTGAACACGGGCAATCCCAAGCATGCCGACATCTTCCTGGTCACCGGCAGCGTGAACGAGCGCAATATCTCGGTTGTCAAGGAAATCTACGATCAGATGCTCGAGCCCAAGGTCGTGGTGGCGTGCGGTATCTGCGCCTGCTCCGGCGGCATCTTCCATGACTGCTATAACGTGATCGGCGGCGTGGACAAGGCCATTCCCGTGGACGTGTACTGCCCCGGCTGCGCGGTGCGCCCCGAAAGCATCATCGATGCGGTGGTGCAGGGCATTGCCGTGCTGGAGCAGAAGGCGCAGGCCATGAAGGAAGCGCGGAAGGAGGAAAAGTAATGAACCTGGAAACCAGCTTCGTTGACATCGAGCTTTCCCAGCTTCGCGCCGACGCCCAGATGCGCAAGGACGAAGGCTGGCGCTACGTGCAGATGCTGTGCACCAACACCGATGACGGCATCGACCTGACCTACTCCTATATGAAGGAAGGCCAGCTGGTGAATCCCACCGTCCGCGGCGTCAAGAAGGGCCAGCAGGTCCCGTCGGTATCCGACCTGTTCTTTGCCGCCTTCGTGTTCGAAAACGAAGCGCACGATCTGTTCGACGTGGATATTACCGACATCGTCATTGACTTCGGCGGAAACTTCTACGCGCTTTCCGAGAAGGCTCCCATGACCATCATCAGCCCGGAGAAGAAGGCGGCCAAGGAAAAGGCCGCCAAGCTTGCCGCGGCGAAGGCAGCAAAGGCCGCCAAGGCAGCCAAGGAGAAGGCGGAAAAGGAAGCGGCAGAAGGGAAGGGCGAATAACATGAGCAAGCGAACGGTCATCCCCTTCGGTCCCCAGCATCCGGTGCTGCCGGAGCCTCTTCACCTTGACCTGGTGGTGGAGGACGAAAAGGTCATCGAGTGCATTCCCCAGATCGGCTTTGTCCACCGTGGCCTTGAAAAGCTGGTGGAAACCCGGGACTACAACCAGTTCATCTACGTGGTTGAGCGCATCTGCGGCATCTGCGCCTTCGGTCATTCTCTGGGCTACGCGGAAACCGTGGAAAAGCTCATGGACGTTCAGGTTCCCGATCGCGCTCAGGCGCTGCGCGTCATCTGGCACGAGCTATCCCGAGTCCACTCCCACATCCTGTGGCTGGGCCTTGCTGCCGACGCCTTCGGCTTCGAAAGCCTGTTCATGCACTGCTGGCGTCTGCGCGAGCGGGTGCTGGACCTGTTCGAGAAGACCACCGGCGGCCGTGTGATCTTCAGCGTGGTGAAGGTGGGCGGCGTGTGCCGCGACATCGATGACGCCACGCTGCGCCAGTTCGTGGACGTTCTGGACGGCATCATGGACGACTACCGCCAGATCATGCAGACCTTCCTGAAGGACAGCTCCATTCAGAACCGCACCAAGGGCGTGGGCTTTGTGAGCAAGGAAGACGCCGTGGATCTTGGCATGGTGGGTCCTTTCGGCCGTGCTTCCGGCGTGACCTACGACGTGCGCTCCCTGGGCCATGGCGGCTACCGCTTCCTGGAGGGATTCGAGCCCGTGGTGGGCACCGGTGGCGACTGCTATGAGCGTTGCGTGTGCCGCTGCACGGAGGTCCTTCGTTCCATCGACATCATCAAGGAAATGATCACCAAGATCCCCCAGGGTCAAATCGCCGTGGCCGTGAAGGGTGCTCCTGCCGATGGCGCCGAGGCGTGCCATGTGGTGGAGCAGCCGCGAGGTGAATGCTACTACTACTCCCGTGGCAACGGCACCAAGAACCTGGAGCGCATGCGCATCCGCACCCCAACCAGCTACAACCTGGGCGGCATGACCAAGGCCCTGCAGGGCTGCGACCTGGCGGACGTGAGCAACATCATTCTGACCATCGACCCGTGCATCAGCTGCACTGAAAGGTAGGAACCATGGGTGGTTTCAAACTGGGCAAGATGACCCTGGGCTCCTTGTTCAAGCAGCCTGAGACGGTCCTGTACCCCCTTGAGCAGAAGGCGGCCCCCGCAGGGCGCAAGGGCACGATCACGCTGCTTCCGGAAACGTGCATTCTGTGCGGCATCTGTGAGAAGCGCTGTCCCTGCAACGCCATTACCGTTCAGAAGAAGGAGCGCACCTGGGCCATCAACCACTTCCAATGCGTGCAGTGCGGCTACTGCGTTTCCGAATGCCCCAAGAAGTCCCTGGCCATGGACCCTGGCATCCCGCATATCTCCACCAAGATGGAGCCCGAGGTGGTGCCGGTTCCCGAGCAGGTCAAGGAAGAGCCCGTGGAGCAGAAGGACGTGCCCGCCATCGAGCCCACCGGCGATGCCGAAATGGACGCGAAGCTGGCCAAGCTTCCCTACGACAAGGCGGTGAAGCTGCGAGCGGCCTTCATGGCAAAGCAGAATAAGAAGACTCAGTGAATACCGTAGCGAACCTCCGTTTGTGGGTGCTCCTCTAACGGCAAATCGGTATAATTGTGCTTGCTCTGAATCCGGGTCTGTAAGGGCCCGGTTTTAGTTATGGGGGAGCATGAGGAAGGGGGCGAAATGAAGGCCAAGCATCCAAAGGACAACGTGGAGATTGCCGAGGAGGAGGTCACCGACGAGATCTTCACCGTCTCCAACGTCATCACCTTCATTCGCCTGTGCATGGTTCCCCTGTTCATGGTGCTGCTGCTGGGCGGCGCCAACGTTACCGCCACGGTGGTCTTCGCGGTTGCAGCTTGCACGGACTTCGTGGATGGGCAGATCGCCCGTCGCACCAATACCGTGAGCAAGCTGGGGCGCCTGCTTGACCCTGCCGTGGACAGGCTGCTCATGATCTTCGGCGTGCTAGGCCTTCTTCTTGTGGGCCGGCTGCCGCTGTGGATGGTTGCCTTCGTGGTCATCCGCGACCTGTACACCCTGATCGGCGGTATGGTCTTGTTGAAGCACTGGAAGGTGCGGGTGCCCGTCATCTATGCGGGCAAGTTTGCCACGACCTTCTTGTTCGTGGGCTTTGCCCTGCTCCTGCTGAACGCTCCTCTGGTCCCCGGTCTTGGGCTGGTTGACTTTGACTGGCTTCCCGGCTTCAACGCCGCAACCTGCTCGGCGGGAATCTGGTTCGTCTACGCCGGTCTTGTTTTGAGCATTTTCACCACGATCTACTACACGGTATGCGGTATCTTCGGAATCCAGGGATCTAAGGAAGATCAGCTTTCCCAGGAGGAAGGCTGCTGATGTCAACCCAGGGAAACAAGCCGACGCCGCGTAAACGTGCGCGGACGTCGGTCAGGGTGAACCAGGCCCAGTCTGAGCAGCGCAAGGTTCAGCGAGCGTTGAAACGGCAGGAGTCTGCTCAGTCCAAGGCCCAGGCCCAGCAAAGAAGGGAAGCCGCCGCCGCAAAGGCCCAGGCTCGCGCCCAGGCAAAGGAGCGCCGCAAGGAGGCTACCCGCTCCCTTCCTGCTCCTTCCCAGCAAAAGCGCAAGAATCGTTCTGCGCGGCCCACGCGTCAGGGAGCTTCCTACTCTTCCCCTGCGCTGTGGACCAAGGAAGGAAATCAGTACAAGCAGTCGCCTAAATCCGGTGAGACGGCTTTTAATGCGCCGAAGGTCCAATCCTCCAAGGGAAAGGGCCGTTCCGGAATCGACCGCCAAAGGGCCAAGGGAGCAGGCTCCGGGTTCGTTGCCGCTAAGGTCGTCTTAGGGGTGATCGTTGCCCTGCTGCTGGTCACGGGCGTAGATGCGGCTTTGAACTGGGGAAAGGTGTTCCCGGGCGTGCGGGTTGCCGGCGTTGAGCTTGGCGGTATGACCCAGGAGCAGGCTCAGGAGGCTGTTTCCCAGGTGTATTCGGGGCGCATCTACCAAGGTGCCGTTACCGTGTATGCCGGCGAGGAGCAGAAGGAAGCGGTGGAGAAGGGCCTGGACAACGACCTGGGCCCCGAAGAGCAGCTTTCCGTAGAGCAGGTGCAGGCGAACACCAAGAAGTGGGAGGTCACTCCTGCCGAGCTGGGTGCAACCGTAGATTATGCCGAAAGGGCCCAGGCTGCGCTCAACGTGGGACGCGGCGATCT
>JAQXGX010000170.1 GCA_029006935.1 Eggerthellales bacterium
GGTCAACGGCGCCTACAACCTGATCAGCTCCATTTTCTTGGGGCAGGCCCTGGGAGAGCTGGGATTGGCCACTGCCACCGCCGCCAACCCCACCATGATCTTGTTCATGGCCCTTTCCATGCTCACGGGCATGGGCGGCAATGCCTTGTGCGCCCTGCGTCTGGGTGAAGGCAAGCACGGGGAAGCAGAGCGAGTGCTGGGGAACACGGTGTTTTTGGGCCTGGCCATCTGGCTGGTGGTCCTGGTCATTGCCTGGTGCCCGGTCACCCTTGACCTGCTCCTGACCCTTTCCAGCGTCACCCCCGAAGTCCGTCCCTACGCCGAGCAGTTCATCCACGTCCTTTCCCTGGGCTTTGCCTTCCAGATGGTGGGCATGGGCGTGAACAATTTCATCCGCACCGCCGGCGCCCCCATGCGCGCCCTGCTGACCATGGTCATCGGCGCGGTTTCCTGCACCGGCTTCAGCTACCTGTACGTGATGGTGCTGGGCTGGGGCGTTCCCGGCAGCGCCTTTGCCACGGTGTGTGGCCAGGCCATTTCCTGCGCTTCGGTGTTGTGGTACTTCGTGTTCACCAAGAAGTCGCCGCTGAAGCTGCATGGTCGCAACCTGCGCCCCAACATGCCGGTGATCACCAAGATCCTGCAGCTGGGCCTTGCCAGCTTCTGCGTGCAGTTCGCCGCCTCCGTGGTGAACGTGGTGGCCAACTACGTGCTGGCAACGTATGGCGCGCTCCATCCCATGGGCGCTCAGAACGCGCTGGCGTCCATCGGCGTGGTGCAGCGCATTGCCATGTTCGCGGTGCTGCCGGTCATCGGCGTTTCCGCCGCTATCCAGCCGCTGCTGGGCTTCAACTACGGTGCGCGCCTGATTTCCCGCGTCCGCACCACCTTCAAGCTGGGCGTGCTGACCGGCGTGGTGCTGGCGGCTTCGTTGTGGGCGTTGATCATGCTGTTCCCCAGCCAGCTGGTGGAGCTCTTCGGCATCAACGACCCGGTTCTGAAGGAGTTCACCGTGTTCGCCCTGAAGGTGCAGGTGCTGCTTCTGCCCCTGTGCGGCTTCCAGATCGTGGGCTCCAACTATTTCCAGGCCACGGGCCAGCCCCTGAAGTCCACCATCCTTTCCCTTTCCCGTCAGGTGATCTTCCTGGTGCCCCTGCTTCTGATCATGCCCATGGTGCTGCCCAGCATCGTTCCCTCCCTTACCGGGTTGGATGCGGTCTACTTTGCCACTCCTCTTGCGGACGGCCTGGCTATTCTGATCACCTTCGTGGTGGTTCTGCGGGAGATGGGTCGTCTGACCAAGATCGAGCGGGGCGAAGTCCAGGTGATGATCTAGTCCTGCGGGGCGCTTCTTGCGGCGCGAGCGGCAGCTGCCCTGCAAGGTGGGCGTTGCAACTGGAAAGGCTCCGCTGAGCAGGGCCTTCCTTACCAGGTAGAATGATTGCCGCGACTTTGGGCGGCTTGGGCGCTACTCGTGGAAGCGGTAGCCGTACCCGCGGACCGTTTCGATGATCTTGGGATCTGCCCCGGAGGTGCGTAGCTTGTCGCGCAGGCGCTTGATGTGGGTGTCGACCGTCTTGGTGGTGGTCAGGTAGTCCCAGCCCCAGGCTTCCGCCAGCAGATCTTCGCGGGAAACCACGTTTCCCGCATTGCGCATGAGGAAGGAAAGCAGCTCGAACTCCCGCGGGGTCAGGGCGATCTCCTGCTGGCCGAAGGAGGCGGTGTGGGCGCTTTCGTCCAGGGAAATGCCGCTTGCGGTGATGATGCCGGCTTTTTCGTCCTTGGCTTCAGCTTGGGTGCTGGAGGCGCTCAGAAGCAGAAGGGAGTTGACCCTGGCGCAGAGCTCCTGGTCACTGAAGGGCTTGGCCAGGTAGTCGTTGGCTCCCAGCTCAAAGCCCACGATCTTGTCCAGCTCCCTATTGCGGTCGGAGATCATGAGGATGGGAGCCTGGGTCACCAGACGCAGGCATCGGCACAGCTCGTAGCCGTCAACGGTGCCGGGCAGCGTGGTGTCTATGATGAACAGGTCGAAGTCTTCTTCCTGCTGCATGGCCCGCAGGGCGGTGGCGGCGCTGGGCTGGGCGATTGCCGTAAGCCTCCGCTCCTCCAGGGCGGCAAGGATTCTTTCCACCAGGGAAAGGCTGTGCTCAACGACCAGAATGCGGGATGCGCCTGCTGCCATGCTGCTCCTTCGGTTGCGGGTGTTTTGCCAGCTGAGAAGGCCGGGGTTGCTGGCTCATATTCTAGCCCATGAGCGGGTCGGGGCAACTATTCGGATTGTGACCCCGCTGCCGCCTTCGATGCGGTAAGGTAGCGGCTTGAGCATTGACGGACGTTGCGGAAGGGGCATGCGGTGCTGCTTGCAATCGATGTGGGAAACACCCAGACGGTAATCGGCGTGTACGAGGGGGCTCGTCTTGCCCACAGCTGGCGAATCGCCACGGTGAAGGGGCAGACCGCGGACGAAATGCGCACCTCCCTGCGCATGCTGTTCATGGCTGACGGCTTCGAGCCCAGCAACGTGGAGGGCGCGGTCCTCTCCTCCGTGGTTCCTCGGCTTACCGGAGCGTGGGAGCGGGCGCTGGAGCGGATGCTGGGATGCCAGGTGCTGGTGTGCAGCGCCCAGACGGCGGGGGAGCTGTTCCCCACCTTCTACGCCAACCCCGCGGAGGTGGGTGCCGACCGCGTGGCGGACTTCATCGGCGCTCGCATGCTCTACGGAGCTCCCTGCGTGGTGGTGGATTTTGGGACCGCCACCAACATTGAGCTGGTGGATGCCGACGGCCGCTTTGCCGGGGGAATCATTGCGCCTGGCGTAGAAACGAGCGCGAATGCCCTGTTCAGCCTGGCGTCGAAGCTGGCCAACACCGCCTTGGCGGCTCCGGACCAGCCCCTGGGCCAAAGCACTGACCAGGCCGTTCGCGCGGGCATCGTGCTAGGAGAGGCGGACCGGGTGGACGGGTTGGTGGAGCGAATCTTCGCCCAGGTGGGTTACCGCGCTCCCGTGGTGGCTACCGGTGGCCTGGCGTCGGTCATTGCGCCCCATTCCCGGGTCATAACCGAAGTTAACCCAGAATTAACCCTTGAGGGTCTGCGTGCGCTCTACGAATGGAAGATGCAATAGAATCGATTCCAGATGACGTGCGACGCGGTGCGGGTAGCGTCGCTTGACATAGGGAAGGGATGATACAGCATGCTGACTGACATCGAGATCGCGCAGGCAACTCAGCCGCGCAACATCACCGAGATTGCCGAAATCGCTGGGGTTCCGGACAAGTACCTGGAGTGCTACGGCAAGTACAAGGCCAAGGTGGACTACAACCTGCTGCGTGAGGAAGAGCATCAG
>JAQXGX010000171.1 GCA_029006935.1 Eggerthellales bacterium
GGTCAACGGCGCCTACAACCTGATCAGCTCCATTTTCTTGGGGCAGGCCCTGGGAGAGCTGGGATTGGCCACTGCCACCGCCGCCAACCCCACCATGATCTTGTTCATGGCCCTTTCCATGCTCACGGGCATGGGCGGCAACGCCTTGTGCGCCCTGCGCCTGGGCGAAGGAAAGCACGGGGAAGCGGAGCGGGTGCTGGGGAACACGGTGTTTTTGGGCCTGGCCATTTGGCTGGTGGTCTTGGTCATTGCTTGGTGCCCGGTCACGCTTGACGTGCTCCTGACCCTTTCCAGCGTCACCCCCGAGGTCCGTCCCTACGCTGAGCAGTTCATCCACGTCCTTTCCCTGGGCTTTGCCTTCCAGATGGTGGGCATGGGCGTGAACAACTTCATCCGCACCGCCGGAGCCCCCATGCGTGCCCTGCTGACCATGGTCATCGGCGCGGTTTCCTGCACTGGCTTCAGCTTTCTGTACGTGATGGTGCTGGACTGGGGTGTTTTCGGCAGCGCCTTTGCCACGGTATGCGGCCAGGCCATTTCCTGCGCTTCGGTGCTGTGGTACTTCGTGTTCACCAAGAAGTCGCCGCTGAAGCTGCATGGTCGCAATCTGCGCCCATGCATGCCAGTGATCACCAAGATTCTGCAGCTGGGCCTTGCCAGTTTCTGCGTGCAGTTCGCCGCCTCCGTAGTGAACGTGGTGGCCAACTACGTGCTGGCAACGTACGGCGCGCTTCATCCCATGGGCGCCCAGAACGCGCTGGCGTCCATCGGCGTGGTGCCGCGCATCGCCATGTTCGCGGTGCTGCCGGTCATCGGTGTATCCGCCGCCATCCAGCCGCTGCTGGGATTCAACTACGGCGCGCGCCTGATTTCCCGTGTCCGCACCACCTTCAAGTTGGGCGTGCTGACCGGCGTGGTGCTGGCGGCTTCGCTGTGGGTGCTGATCATGCTGTTCCCCAGCCAGCTGGTGGAGCTCTTCGGCATCAACGACCCGGTTCTGAAGGAGTTCACCGTGTTCGCCCTGAAGGTGCAGGTGCTGTTCTTGCCCTTGTGCGGCTTCCAGATTGTGGGCTCCAACTACTTCCAGGCCACGGGACAGCCCCTGAAGTCCACCATCCTTTCGCTTTCCCGTCAGGTCATATTCCTGATACCCCTGCTCCTGATCATGCCCATGGTGCTGCCCGACATCGTTCCCTCCCTTACCGGGTTGGATGCGGTCTACTTTGCCACTCCTCTTGCGGACGGCCTGGCCATTCTGGTCACTTTCGTGGTGGTGCTACGAGAAATGGGTCGTCTTTCCAAGATCGAGCGGGGCGAAGTCCAAGTGGTGATCTAGTTCTGCGGGGCGCTTCTTGCAGCACAAAAGGTAGCTGTCCTGCAAGGTGGGCGTTGCAGCTGACAAGACCCCGCTGGGCAGGGCCTTCCTAGTTGGGCTTGAATGATGGTTGCGACTTTGGGAGGCCTGGGCGCTACTCGTGGAGGCGGTAGCCGTACCCGCGGACCGTTTCGATGATCTTGGGATCTGCTCCGGAGGCGCGGAGCTTGTCGCGCAGGCGCTTGATGTGGGTGTCGACCGTCTTGGTGGTGGTCAGGTAGTCCCAGCCCCAGGCTTCTGCCAGCAGGTCTTCGCGGGAGACCACGTTCCCGGCATTGCGCATGAGGAAGGAAAGCAGCTCGAACTCCCGCGGGGTCAGGGCGATCTCCTGCTGGCCGAAGAAGGCGGTGTGGGCATTTTCGTCCAGGGAAATGCCGCTGGCGGTGATGGTACCGGATTTTTCGTCCTTGGCTTCAGCTTGGGTGCTGGCGGCACTCAGAAGCAGAAGGGAGTTAACTCGGGCGCAAAGCTCCTGGTTGCTGAAGGGCTTGGCCAGGTAGTCGTTGGCTCCCAGCTCAAAGCCCACGATCTTGTCCAGCTCCCTGTTGCGGTCGGAGATCAGGAGGATGGGAGCCTGGGTCACCAGGCGCAGGCATCGGCACAGCTCGTAGCCGTCAACGGTGCCGGGCAGCGTAGTGTCGATGATGAACAGGGCGAAGTCGTCCTCCTGCTGCATGGCCCGCAGAGCGGTGGCGGCGCTGGGCTGGGCGATTGCCGTTAGCCCCCGCTCCTCCAGGGCGGCAAGGATTCTTTCCACCAGGGAAAGGCTGTGCTCAACGACCAGAATGCGGGATGCGCTTGCTGCCATGCTGCTCCTTCGGTTGCGGGTATTTGCCAGCTCAGAAGGCTGGGATTGCTGGCTCATATTCTAGCCCATGAACAGGTCGGGGCAACTATTTGGATTGTGACCCCGCTGCCGCCTTCGATGCGGTAAGGTAGCGGCTTGAACATTGACGGACGTTGCGGAAGGGGCATGCGGTGCTGCTTGCAATCGATGTGGGAAACACCCAGACGGTAATCGGCGTGTACGAGGGGGCTCGTCTTGCTCACAGCTGGCGAATCGCCACGGTAAAGGGGCAGACCGCGGACGAAATGCGCACCTCCCTGCGCATGCTGTTCATGGCCGACGGCTTCGAGCCCAGCAACGTGGAGGGCGCGGTCCTTTCCTCCGTGGTGCCTCGGCTCACCGGAGCGTGGGAGCGGGCGCTGGAGCGGATGCTGGGATGCCGGGTGCTGGTGTGCAGCGCACAGGCGGCGGGGGAGCTGTTTCCCACCTTCTACTCCAATCCCGCGGAGGTAGGCGCTGACCGCGTGGCGGACTTCATCGGCGCCCGCATGCTCTACGGAGCTCCCTGCGTGGTGGTGGACTTTGGGACCGCCACCAACATAGAGCTGGTGGATGCCGATGGTCGCTTTGCCGGGGGAATCATTGCGCCCGGCGTGGAAACGAGCGCAAACGCCCTGTTCAGCCTGGCGTCGAAGCTGGCAAACACCGCCTTGGTTGCTCCGGATCAGCCGCTGGGCCAAAGCACCGACCAGGCCGTCCGCGCAGGCATCGTGCTGGGAGAGGCGGATCGGGTGGACGGATTGGTGGAGAGAATCTTTGTCCAGGTGGGCTACCGTGCTCCCGTGGTGGCCACCGGTGGTCTGGCCTCGGTCATTGCGCCCCATTCCCGGGTAATAACCGAAGTGAACCCAGAATTAACCCTTGAGGGTCTGCGCGCGCTCTACGAATGGAAGATGCAATAGAATCGATTCCAGATGACGTGCGGCGCGGTGCGGGAAGCGTCGCTTGACATAGGGAAGGGATGATACAGCATGCTGACTGACATCGAGATCGCGCAGGCAACCCAGCCGCGCAACATCACCGAGATTGCCGAAATCGCCGGGGTTCCGGACAAGTACCTGGAGTGCTACGGCAAGTACAAGGCCAAGGTGGACTACAACCTGTTGCGTGAGGAAGAGCATCAGGACGGCAAGCTGGTGCTGGTCACCGCCATCAATCCCACTCCGGCGGGCGAAGGAAAGACCACGACCACCGTGGGCCTGGCCGATGCCCTGCGCAAGCGCGGCAAGAACTGCGTGGTGGCCCTGCGCGAGCCTTCCCTGGGTCCGGTCTTCGGCATCAAGGGCGGCGCTGCCGGCGGCGGCTATGCCCAGGTCATTCCCATGGAGGACATCAACCTGCACTTCACCGGTGACTTCCATGCCATCGGCGCTGCCAACAACCTGCTGGCCGCCCTGCTGGACGCTCACATCCAGAACGGCAACGAGCTGGGCATTGACGTGCGCAAGATCACTTGGAAGCGCGTGGTCGACATGAACGACCGCCAGCTGCGCAACATCGTGTGCGGCCTGGGCGGCAAGGCCCATGGCGTGCCCCGAGAGGACGGCTTCGACATTACCGTGGCCTCCGAGATCATGGCCATCTTCTGCCTGGCCACCAGCATCACGGACCTGAAGGAGCGTCTGGGTCGCATCGTGGTGGGCTACACCTTCGACGACAAGCCGGTGACCGCCCATGACCTCCATGCCGAAGGCGCCATGACCGCGCTGCTGAAGGACGCGCTGAAGCCCAACCTGGTGCAGACCCTGGAGGGCACCCCGGCCTTCGTCCATGGCGGCCCCTTTGCCAACATTGCCCACGGCTGCAACTCCATCATGGCGACCCGCATGGCCATGGCTCTGGGAGACATCGCCGTGACCGAGGCAGGCTTTGGCGCTGACCTGGGTGCCGAAAAGTTCCTGGACATCAAGTGCCGCCTGTGCGGCCTGAAGCCGGACGCCGTGGTGGTGGTTGCCACCGTGCGCGCCCTGAAGAACAATGGCGGCGTGCCCAAGGACCAGCTCAACCAGGAAAACCTGGAGGCGCTGGAGGCCGGTCTGCCCAACCTGCTGCAGCA
>JAQXGX010000172.1 GCA_029006935.1 Eggerthellales bacterium
TCGTCGGGGGTGCGGAACCCGAAGGGGGCGGGGTTGCCTATGTTGAGCTTGAGCACGTGGGTGCCCATGTCCTCCATGCGGGCGGCCTCGTCCACGACCGGTCCGCGAACATCGTACAGGACGTTGTCGAGCTTCGTCGACTTGGTGAACTGGCGCATGGTTCCTCCTACGGTTGGCTTCCCGTCGGGCGCCTGCCCGTTCCGGGATCTGGCACCTTGCCACGGCGAAGGCGCTTCGAGTCGGGTAATTCCGCTCATTATAAGCTAGCGGCTGTTACCATGGTGAAAACCAGGAAGAAAACCATAGGGAGGAACCGCGGATGGACCACCTGGACTGCGCAAAGCGCATGCTTTCCTTTATCGATGCCAGCCCCACCTGCTTTCAGGCGGTGGCAAACCTTAGCCGCGACCTGCGGGAAAGCGGCTTCGAGCCGCTGGACGAAGCCCAGGAGTGGAACCTGGTGCCGGGGCGCTGCTACTACGTGACGCGCAACCAGTCGGCGCTGGTGGCCTTCCGCATGCCCCACGCTGCAGAAGGCGGGCAGGGCGAAGAAGGCCTGGTCCAAGGCTTTCAGATGGCCGCTGCCCACGCGGACTCGCCCCTGCTCAAGATCAAGAGCAATCCGGAGATGCCCTTCGGGGACTGGTACGTGCGGCTTAACGTGGAGCGCTACGGCGGCATGCTCTGCCGGCCCTGGTTCGACCGGCCGTTGAGCGTAGCGGGCCGGGTGGTGGTGCGCACCGCCCAGGGAGTGGAAAGCCGCCTGGTGGACCTGGGCCGTCCCGTGGCCCTGATTCCCAGCCTGGCCATCCACATGGACCGTGCCGCCAACGAAGGGCATAAGCTCAGCGTGCAGAAGGAGATGCTGCCCTTGGTGGGAACCGGTGCCTCTGCGGGCCGGCTCCAGCAGCAAGTGGCCGATGCCGCCCAAGCGGCGCCTAAGGACGTGCTGGGGGCAGATTTGTTCCTGTATTACTGCCAGCCGGGATGCATCTGGGGCGTTGACCAGGAGTTCGTGAGCAGCCGTCAGCTGGACGACCTACAGTGCGCCTGGGCGCTAATGGAGGGCTTGAAGGCCGCTGCGCCCGCTCCGGGTCGGGTGGCCCTGTGCGCCGTCTTCGACAACGAGGAGGTGGGCAGCTCCACCAAGCAGGGGGCGGCCTCACCCTTCCTCCTGGACGTGCTGGGCCGCATTGCCGGCGGCTCCCGGGTGCTGCCCCGGCTGCTTGCCAACAGCTTCCTGGTTTCTGCTGACAACGCCCATGGCGTGCATCCCAACTACGCCGATAAGGCCGATCCTACCAACCGCGTAGTTCTGAACCAGGGCGTGGTGGTGAAGGAAAGCGCCAGCCAGCGCTACACCACCGACGGGATCTCCCGTGCGGTCTTTTCCCTGATCTGCCAGCAGGCGGGGGTCCCCCTGCAGACCTTTGCCAACCACGCGGACGTTCCCGGGGGGTCCACCCTGGGCAACCTTGCCAGCTCGCATGTGGCGGTGAGCGCGGTTGACGTGGGGCTGCCCCAGCTGGCCATGCACTCTCCCTACGAAACCGCCGGGGTCAAGGACGCCGCGTACCTGGTCCAGGCCATGAGGTCCTTCTACGGATCTGCGCTGGTGCGTACCGCCGACGGGTCCTTCGAGGTTCGCTGATGCGGGTTGATGTGCTCATCGTGGGAGCTGGCCTTGCGGGCGCCTGCTGCGGCATGCTCCTGCAACAGCAGGGTCTGCAGGTGCTGGCGGTGGACCAGGCGGACCTGCAGGCAAAGGACAAGCTGTGCGGCGGGCTTCTGACTCCCCGGGCCATGGAAGAGCTTCAACGCATCTACGGCGAAGATGCTCAGGGCCTTTTCGCCCAGCATTTTGATTCCATGCACGTGCGGTGTGCGGGTCACGTGGTGGACGTGGACGGGTTGCAGCTGTGCAGCCTGCGGCGACGCGACCTTGACCGCTTCGCCCTGACCCGCTTCCTGGATGCGGGCGGGATGCTTTCCGATCGCACCCGCGTGACCTCCCTTGACGCCCGCAACCGCCGTGCTGTGCTTGCTACCCCTGCGGGGGAGCTGCCGGTTGAGTACACCCTGCTGGTGGGGGCGGACGGCGCTACCTCCTGGCTGCGTCGGCACCTTACGGGCGCCCGACCCCAGACGGTTCCCTCCCTGGAGGTCCCGGTCAGGTCCAACGGCACTTCGCTGACCTGCCGCTACGATGCCGACCTGCAGGGATACTGCTGGTACATTCCTTGCGGGGACGGCGGGTGCATCGGCGTTGACGGCAAGCAGGGGACCCCTCCTGCCCGCTTGCGCAGCGCCCTGCGTGACTGCGCCGTCGAGGTGGGGGTGGGCTATGACCCGGCGCTGCTGCGGGGCGCTCTCATTCCCCGGGGAAACGACCTGCGCCTTGCCGTTCCCCAGGGCTTCTTCGTGGGCGACGCGGCGGGTCTGGCGTGCCCCTCTACCGGGGAAGGCATCTTCTTTGCCCTCCGATCCGCCGCCTGCTTGGCGGACCATATTGCCGGGGGGAAGCCCTACGAGCAGGCCATGGCCCCCCTGATGCTGCAGCTTCGGCGCCAACATGCGCTTCTGCCCCTGCTGTTCGACCAGCAGGTGATGGAGGGCACCCTGGCCCTTGCCCGCGTCACAGGGCTGGGGGAGCCGCGGATGGTGCGCTTTGCCTTCCGGCTGTTCGCCAGCTTTTAGGGCTGCGGGGTCGTTACGGCCTTTCGCCCTTTCCTGTCTTTTCCGGGAGGTTTCCGTCCCGCTGCCTTCGGCCCTTCAACGCCGGGGGTGGGGTATGATGCTTCCCCAAGTGATTCTGCTTTCGAAAGGAGCTCAGCTTATGCAGGGAACCTTTGTCCATTGGTGCGTGCACGTGCTTGACTTGGAGGCATCGCTGGAGTTCTACGAAAAGGCCCTGGGCCTGACTCCCGTGCGTACCATGGGTCCGGAAGACGGCAGCTGGTCCAACACCTTCCTGGGCAACGACCGCACGCCGTTTCAGATCGAGCTGACCTGGAACCGGGGCCGCACCGAGCCCTATGCCAATGGTGGCCGCGATACCCACATCTGCTTCACCGTTCCCGATTTCCAGGCGGCCTATGAGCTGCACAAGGGCATGGGGGTGATCGTGCGGGAAAACCCGGCCATGGGGCTGTACTTCATCGCCGACCCCGATGGCTCCTGGATCGAGATCATCCCCGAAGACCGCTAGGGCGCGTCATGGAGCAATCGGGACGCGGGTGGTTCAGTTTCGCGGGGCTGCCGGACGGGGCGTTGGATGGCCGGCGCTTTCGGGCGGCCATCTTCGACTTTGACGGCACCCTGGCCACCTCCATGTGGGTATGGATGGACATAGATAGGCAGTTCTGCCGCGAGCAGGGGCTGACGTTGCCCGAAGGATATGCCGATGACCTGATGGGCCTGGGGTTCGAAGGAGCCGCCCAGTACTTCATCGACCAGCTGGGCTGCACCCTTTCCTTGGAGGAGTGCTGCGCTGCGTTCAATCGCCTGGCCTTCCACCGTTATGCCCATGAGGTGCGTCTGAAGCCCGGAGCTGCGACTTTTCTGAGGAAGTTGCAGGAACGGGGGGTGGCGTGCGGAATCGCGTCCTCCCTGAATCGCACCCTGCTTCAGGCGGCGCTGCGCAACAACGGGGTCGACCAGGCCTTCTCTGCCATCTGCCTGTGCGATGAGCAGGGAACTCACAAGGGACTGCCCACGATCTACCTGGAGACCGCCCGTCAGCTGGAGGTCGATCCGGGGGAGTGCGTGGTGTTCGAGGACATTGTCCTTGGGGTGGGCAGCGCTCAGGCAGCGGGCATGTGTGCCGTGGCGGTGTTGGATGAAGGTAACGAAGCCCAGGACACAGCCCAGGTGCAGCGACTCGCCGACGGCTGGATCAGGGACTTTCGGGGCCTGATCTGACTTGCGCGGGTCTTCGCTCTGATCTTCGCTCAGCCGCGAGAGCCAGTTTTTTTCAAAAAATGCTTGCACTGGCTTCGGAAGGCGCGTATAGTGTATTCCCGCAACGCGGACATGGCTCAGCTGGTAGAGCATCACCTTGCCAAGGTGAGGGTCGCGGGTTCGAACCCCGTTGTCCGCTCCATGAATGCACAGCCCCGGTCTCCGGGGCTTTTTTGCACTTTGCGGCTCTGTTTCGCCCTCTTGGGGTTGTGGTTGCGGGGCTGGCTTCCCGTTCTCCCCTCGCTTTAGTTCGGATTCCCGTTCCCGCTCTTGCTTCTGGGACGCGCTTTCGGGGGTGAAAAACGGTCGATTCCAGCCGCACAATCGCAATCGCGATCCGCCGCACGGGCCCGCGGCACTCAAATTGCCGGGGGTCCACCGCAGCCCGTTATCTGCGACCTTTCCTTCTTTTCCAGCTCATGGGCCCCGCAGATGTGCCGAAACGCCGTTGCGCCGGGGATTCATCCCGCGCCTACGCCTTCGTTGTACTACAATCACCGCGTTTGGCAACGCTTCGGGAAGGCCCTCAGTTGATCTACTCCAACATTCTGGATGCCATGGGAAACACGCCCCTGATTCGCTTGAACAGGCTGGTCACGCCGGACATGGCTGA
>JAQXGX010000173.1 GCA_029006935.1 Eggerthellales bacterium
GCGGACGTCGGTCAGGGTGAACCAGGCCCAGTCTGAGCAGCGCAAGGTTCAGCGAGCGTTGAAACGGCAGGAGTCTGCTCAGTCCAAGGCCCAGGCCCAGCAAAGAAGCGAAGCCGCCGCCGCAAAGGCCCAGGCTCGCGCCCAGGCAAAGGAGCGCCGCAAGGAGGCTACCCGCTCCCTTCCTGCTCCTTCCCAGCAAAAGCGCAAGAATCGTTCCGCGCGGCCCACGCGTCAGGGAGCTTCCTATTCTTCCCCTGCGCTGTGGACCAAGGAAGGCAGTCAGTACAAGCAGGCATCCAAGTCCGGCGGACCAGTCATTATGGCCCCGAAGATCCAATCCTCCAAGGGAAAGGGCCGTTCCGATATGGAACCCCAAAGGGTAAAGGGGCCATCTTTCAGCAAGGGGACCTTCAAGGCCGTCTTCGGAGTGATCGTTGCCCTGATGCTGATCGTGGGTGTTGACACTGCTTTGAACTGGGGAAAGGCGTTCCAGGGCGTGCGGGTTGCCGGCATTGAGCTGGGCGGTATGACTCAGGAGCAGGTTCAGGAGGCCATCTCCCAGGTGTACTCGGGACGCATGTACCATGGCGTCATCACCGTGTATGCCGGTGAAGAGCAGAAAGAGGCCGTGGAAAAGGGCCAGGAAAACGATCTGGGTCCCGAGGAGCAGCTTTCCGTTGAGCAGGTGCAGGCCAATACCAAGAAGTGGGAGATCACTCCTGCTGAACTGGGTGCAACCGTGGATTATGCCGAACGGGCCCAGGCGGCGCTCAGCGTGGGTCGCAGCGACCTGATCATCGGCCGCCTGCGCGCGCTGTTGGGAGGCGTGGATCTTGACCTTGGCGTAAGCTTCGATCAGGAGAAGGTGGAGGCCTTTGCCCAGAAGGTTGACAAGACCATCGGCGACCCTCGCTTGGACTGGAATATCAAGGTGGAAAACGGAAAGGCGTCCGTTACCGAAGGCCATGACGGGTACATGGTTGATCGGGACCAGCTTACTGCCACCATACTGAACATTCTTCTGACCTCGGAAAACGGCAGCGGGGAGTTTATCGCCAACGCGCCCTATGCGCCGCTTCGCATTGACGAGGAGGCGGCCACCGCCGTGTGCGAAACGGTGAACAAGGCCATTGCGGATGGCGCGCTGATCGCCTGTGATGCGGTATCCTGGCAGGCTTCTGCCTCTGAGGTGGGTGCATGGATCGTTACCAAGATCGAGCAGCGCAACGGGAGCTGGAAGCTGATCCCCTTTGTGGACGAAAACGCCTCCCGGGCGAACATCGTGCAGCAGCTGGGGCAGGCGTTCAACAACAAGGCCATTACCGTGAGCTTCACCATAGGCGATAGCGGTCCCGTAGTAGGCATAGCGGGGGAGGGCACCATGCCGCAGATTCCCCAGGCCGCCCAGGATCTAACCGTCGCCTTGTTCGGGGATGAATCGAACAAGCCTCAGGAGGGCGCTTCTGAGGCAGATGGTACGCCGGTGAGCATTCAGGTGGGCGTTGGCCCGCTGCCCAGCTCCATGGGATTCCAGGAGGCGTTGGATTCAGGCATTATCCAGCTCATTTCTGCCTATACCACCGAGTACAACACTGGTGAGGGCACGGAAGCCCGCGTAAACAACATCCACGTGGCTGCCGATGAGCTGAACAACTCTATCTGCCCCGCTCAGGGAAGCTGGTCTTTCAACGACGTGGCGGGCGAAAGCACGGAGGAGAAGGGCTTCCAGGCTGCGGGCTCCATTCTGGACGGTGAGTACGTGGACTCCATTGGAGGCGGAGTGTGCCAAGTCGCCACCACGGTGTTCAACGCGGTGTATGAGGCGGGGTTTCCCGTTCTCCAGCGCCGCAACCACTCCCTGTACATTGCTGCGTATCCGGAAGGCCGGGATGCGGCGGTGAGCTGGCCGGATCTGGATCTGAAGTGGAGCAATGATACCGGCTCCGACGTCCTGATGTGCACCTCTTACACCGATTCCTCGGTTACTGTTTCTCTGTACGGCATCAGTCCCGGCTATACCGTGACCACTCAGGTGGGGGATTGGCAGCCGGGAAAGAAGTTCAAGAAGGTCACCAAGAAGGATCCGGATTACCCAGTCGGGTACACCGAAATCCAGACCACGGGCACCAACGGTTCCGTCATCACAGTGGTCCGCACGGTGAAGGACTCCCAGGGAAACGTGATCAGGGAAGATGAGTTCACCTCCGAGTACGACCCCAAGGACGAGGTGACCTTGGTGGGCACCGGCGGGACCGATGGCTCCGGTTCCGGGGAAGACGGTAGTTCGGGAGAAGGGGACGAATGATCCGCGTGATCTCCCTTAGCCCTGTGATGAGGACAGCATTTGATTTGACTGCGCCTGCGTGGCTTTCGGCTGCGCAGGTGCTCGGCCTTGATGGGCCCTGAAGTGAAAGGAAGCAGATGGGACGTACCAACGTTGTAGCTTGCACCGCGATTCGCGCCAGCCTTGTCCTGGCCTTCGTCCTTGCTGCGGTCTGGACGGCGCTGTGCCCAGGATCGGCTTTTGCCGATGTGCGCAAGGCCGATCTGATCATGGGCGAAACCGTGGAATCCCGTGGCCTGACCGTTGCCCAGTGCCCCAGTGTTGCCGCCGAGTACGTATACGTGG
>JAQXGX010000174.1 GCA_029006935.1 Eggerthellales bacterium
GCGCGGAGAAGGCGGACTGGATGTAGCGCAGGTGCTCATCGGAGGGACCCACGATGCCCGCGGCGGAAACGCCGTCGGGAATGGTCAACGTGATATGGGAGTCTTCGGTAGTCATCAGGCGCATTCTATCAGAGAAAGAGCAGGGCTTCCATGATGGAGCAGCAAAGGGCTACTCAGGCAAGCCGGCATGGCTTTGAACGGGCCAGGTGTAAGGGATCAGGGATCCTGCGGGAAGGTGGGTTTCCACGGCGACCTCATGGTAGCTTTCCACCGTTGCCCTGCCCTGCTGCTCAATCAGCGCCCATTCCGTGATGCCTGCCCGGGTTGCGCGATCAACCAGCGCAAGTTCATCGGACAGGGTGCGCAGCGCTGCTGCCCTGTTGGCCTTCACCTCAGGAGCGACCTGGTCCGTCCGAGCAGCTGCCGGGGTCCCCTTACGCTTTGAGTAGGGAAACACGTGGATCTTCATGAAACCGCAGGAACGGCACACTTCCAAGGTATGCTGAAAGTCTTCGTCGGTTTCGCCGGGAAAGCCCACGATAACGTCGGTGGAAAGGGCAAGTCCGGGAACCTGCTCGCGAAAGCGGGTGACCAGGTCCGGGAAGAAGTCGGCATCATAGGGCCGCGCCATTTCCCTCAGCACGCGGGAGCTTCCGCTTTGCAGGGGCAGATGCAGATGCCGGCAGATCCGTCCAGGATTGGCGGCCATCAGGGCCATGAGCTCGGGGCTGACGTCCTTCGGTTCCACCGAGCCTATGCGGTAGCGCACCAGCGGAGCACCGTCGGGACTCTGGCCCTGAGTTTGATCCAGAATGCGCTCCAGCAGGTCGGGAAGGTGCAGCGTGGCAGAGGAATAGGGGTCGTAGTAGGAGTAGGATCCCAGGTTGATGCCGGAAAGCACGATCTCCCGCACACCGGCCTGAGCCAGGGCAACACACTCCCCTATCACCTCTTCTGCGGGGCGGCTGACGGACCGGCCACGGGCAACGTGGACGATGCAGTACGTGCAGGCGTTGTTGCAGCCATCCTGCACCTTGACTCCCACGCGGGTGCGAAATGCCGGGGTGGCAAGCACCTGGGCGCGCTGGGTTACGGCGGCATGCTCCAGGACCTGCTCCATGAGCTTTCCCTTGGGGACGAAGTCCACCCGCGGGCTCAGGGACTGGTAGAAGGGGGCGTCCACGGCAGCAGCGCAACCGGTCACCACCACCCGCGCATGGTCGTTGGCGCGAAGGGCGTGGCGAACCGCCTTGCGCGTTTTCTTTTCAGCCTCACCGGTAACGGTGCAGGTGTTCACTATGATCAGGTCGGCGTCCTGCTCCGACGACTCCTGGTTGCCCTGGTGCAGTAGGCTTGCCGCTACCGCGTCCGTTTCCACGCGGTTGACCTTGCAGCCCAGGTTGACGCAGCAAAACCTCATGCCCGACCGCCCAGTCCGCCCAGCTCGTACAGGGCAAGGGCGGGGGCCACGATGCCCGCCGTTTCCGTACGCAGGATGGAAGGACCCAGGGAAACCAGGCATGCAGTCGGATTGGAGGCCAGCAGCAGATCCACCTCTTCCTGGGAAAGCCCTCCTTCAGGACCCACCACCACGGCAATGCGGGAATCTGCCGGCCGCTGCTGCCAGTGGGCAAGGCCGGCCTCGATCGCCTGGCGCATGTTCACCGTCTGGGGAGCTTCCTCCCAGCATACGCACACGGCGGTTGCCTGGGAAAGGACGGAACATGCCTGCTTCACCGTCATCTGGTCAAGGACCTCGGGTATGCGGGGTTGACCCGACTGGGTCGCAGCGCTCTTGGCAATGCTTTGCCAGCGCTGGATCTTCTTCGGGGCTTTCTTGGGATCAAGCTTCATGACGCTGCGGGAGCAGACCAGGGGGACAAAGGCGGAAACGCCCAGCTCGGTGGCATGGCGAATCACCGTCTCCATCTTGTCCCCCTTGGCAAGGCCTTGGAACAGCACCAGCTGGGGACGGTCTTGGTCTGCGTCCAGCTGCTGGGCAATGCGCACCAGGGGAAGCCCGTCCTCAAAGCCCAGGATCTGGCATTGGAAGTAGTCCTGGGCCGCGTCCACCACGGCTATGTGCTCTCCTGGGCCCATGCGCAGGACCTGAAGGTGCTTTACGTCCTCAGGGAGCAGCCTCAGCAGGAACTGAGGCTGGTTTTCCTGGGATATGACCTGGTCTTCCAGGTAGAAATGCTGAAGGCTCATATTAGTTGAAGGCGTCTCGAAGCTTCTGGAGGGGGCTGCGGGCTTCAGAAACGGAGGTACCCATTTCCTCTGCCAGCTCCTCAAGCAGCTGGCGTTCCTTCTTGGAAAGCTTCTTGGGAATCTCCACGGTTATGTGCATGTACAGGTCGCCGCGGTTGTCGCTGCGGAACTTGGGCATACCGTGGTTGCGCACGCGAATGACCTGGCCGTTCTGGCAGCCTTCAGGTATGCGAACCTCAACTACCTCATCCTCCAGGATACCGTCGATGGTGATCTGGGCACCCAGGGCGGCCTGGACCATGTTGATGGTAGCAGCCGCGTGGAGGTTGTCACCGTCGCGCTGGAAGAAGTCGTGGGGCATAACCCGAATGTTAACGATCAGGTCACCGGAATCGGCTCCCATGGCGCCTGCTTCGCCCATATTGGCAAGTCGCAGCTGCTGGCCGTCGCGAATGCCAGCGGGAACCTTCACGTCCAGATGCTGACGATCGGGGACGCGGCCCTGGCCTTCGCACTCAGGACAGGGGTTTTCCACCTTGGTGCCCATGCCCTGGCACTCAGGACAGGGAGACGCGGACTGCATGTTGCCCAGGAAGGTCTGCTGAACGGTAACCACGCGACCGGTTCCGTTGCAGTTGGGGCAGCTGACCTTGCGGCCGTCCTCTCCCAGGCCGGTTCCGTGGCAGTCGTCGCAGGTGGCAAGGCGGTCGTAGGCAATAGACTTTGATACGCCGGTGGCAACCTCTTCCAGGGTCACTCGCAGGCCAATGTTCATGTCGCGGCCTTCGGTGCGCACTCTGCGGCCGCCGGCGTTCCCGCCGAAGAAGCTGCTAAAGATATCGCCCATGCCGCCGCCGAACAGGTCCTCCAGGTCAACGAAGCCGCTGCCGCCGTAGGGGCCGCCCGGTCCGCCTGCGCCGGGGATGGTGCCGAAGCGGTCATACTGAGCGCGCTTGTTGGGGTCGGAAAGGACG
>JAQXGX010000175.1 GCA_029006935.1 Eggerthellales bacterium
GGCAATGGCGATGTAGACCACGAAGCGGCCTACCAGCAGGGCGAAATCCTTCGCCGAGCGCTCACGGGGACCGAAGAAGTAACGGATCAGGCAGTACCCCAGGAACAGGAAGCAGGTCCAGTAGCTGAAGTACACGCTGAAGGCAAAGGTCAGGGCCAGGGTCACGATGAGGGGAACGGGGCTCTTCCGGGCAAAGATCCGATCCGCCGTCAAGAACAGTACCGGCAGGGCAATGGCCACGTTCAGAAAATTGGGGTGACGCAGGCACGCCCAGAACAGGATGTAGCCGGTGCCCACGTAGGCAAGGGATGCGGCGAAGGCCGCGGGCCGGGGCGCCTTGCGGCTGCGGCAGAACGCGGAAAAGGCTACCGCTGCCAGCAGGTAGCGCACGTAGATCAGAAAGCAGAAGAGCCCTTCCGCGTACGCCGGCGGGCATAGCGCCGAAAGCAGGTTCAGGGGGTCGGTGATCATGCCTCCCAGGGCCGTCTGCACGTCCGACCCGTAGCCCAGGTCGTACGTGAAGACGGGGATCACCAGCCCGTTGCCCGCCAGCAGGTCGGCCATGATCTGGCGCAGCCACTCCCCCTCGTACACGAAGAAGTTGTAGTACTGGGAAACGGCATCTCCCTTCCACATCAGGGTCTTTCCCGTAAGGAAGTGGTAGGCGTACACGGCAAGGAACATGGCCGTGACCCCCGCCGCCAGGGCGGCATAGTACTGAAGGGACGCCCGGCGGGCGTGGGAGGTGCGCATGATGCCCTACTCCTGGACCAGCTTGACGTGGGGGTAGTGCTTCTCCAGATGACGGGCGGCAAAGGACCCCGCGGGCACCGTGAACACGGCCTTTTCCACGCCCAGGAACGCCTCGGGACCGATGGTCAGCAGGCTGGCGGGCAGCTTCACGCTGCGCAGGCGCTTGCAGTGGGCAAAGGCGCGTTCGTCGATGGTGTGCACCCCTTCAGGCACCACCAGGGTTTCCAGATGACGGCAGGTGTTGAAGGCGCTGCGGCCGATGAAGCGCAGGGAGCCGGGAAGCTCAACGTTGCGCAGCTCCGTGCAGCGGAAGAAGGCGTTCTGACCGATGGAGCGCAGGGGCGCAGGAAGAACCACCTTCTCCAGATCCTGGCGCTCGAAGGCTGCGGCCCTGCTTACGGCTCGCAGCTCCATGCCCTCCAGCGAGGACGCGGCGGCGAACTCCTTCACACCCCGATCCACACGGTACAGGTCCAGGCCGTAGCCTTCGACCCTGCGGTACTCCCCTGCGCCCACGCGGTCGTTTACCGGGGCAAGCTTGATGATCACATCGCCGTCAAGAAGGAAGTACGGGGTGTCGAAGATCGCGTCCACCGTACGGGAAAGCTCCATCTGCTGGCCGCCCTTGAAGGCAACCAGATCTCCGGATCCCACGTTTTCCCTGATCCACTGCTCCAGCTGGGTCCGATCCTCTGTTGCCAGGACCTGAGCCCCAGCCGCCTGAGCCTCCTCAGCCGCCCATAGCATATGGGCACCGAAGAACAGAGTCAGATCGGACGTGGCCTTCTGCGCAACGGTACGACCCACGCGACGGTGGATTTCCTCCGTGCGCTCCCCCAGCTTGTCGTCGATGTCCCCCAGCACCAGCACCCGCTTGGAGCCTTCGGGGACGTCGATAGTACCGATGGTGCTCAGCACGCTGTTGATGGCGCCTTCAGAGGCGTTGTAGCAGTCCAGGTACAGGCGCTGGCCCTTAGCCTCGGTGTAGTTCTGACGCACGCCCTCGGTGCGAAATCCCAGCAGCGCCTGAGCGATCTGGGCCCGCTCGATGCCCAGGTGCACGCCGAAGGCGAAGGCCACCAGGGCATTGAACACGTTATGGCGGCCCACCACGTTCAGCTTCACAGGCGTGCGCTGACCCGTGGCAGCCTCCACCACGGTGAAGCTCAAAGCGGCGTTTCGTTCCACCACGTCCTCCGCATGGTAGTCGGCAGACTGGTCGTCCACGGCGCACCCCACCACCTTGTGCTGGTAGGAGGCGGTCTTCAGCAGCGGGTCGTCCCAGTTCACAAAGCCCACGGCGCCGGGGGCGGCCAAGCGATCCAGCACCAGTTTTTCATGGAGAATGTTCTCCTGCTTCCCGCCGAACTTGCCCACGTGGTTCAGGCCGATGTTGGTGATCACGAACACGTCAGGGCGAATAAGCTCGATAGCCTGTCCCAGACGTCCCGGACGGCTCATTCCCGTTTCCTGGATGTAGACTTGGTCTTCCATGGTCAGGTTCTGAGCATAGCGGGCAGCCTGGCCGAAGCCGTTCTGGTTGGAACGGGAGGTCACGGTCTTGAACTTGGTCTTGGAAACCAGGTCCATCATGGTCTTGACGGAGGTCTTTCCCACGCTGCCGGTGATGCAGACGGTCTTCACCCCCGCGGACTCGAT
This sequence comes from Eggerthellales bacterium, assembly GCA_029006935.1. GTDB lineage: Bacteria > Actinomycetota > Coriobacteriia > Coriobacteriales > Eggerthellaceae > SUG1186. The sequence continues at coordinate 2,413 of JAQXGX010000175.1, forward strand.
CACCCCGTGACACAGGCGGGCCAAAACGCCCTCAGCATCAGGGTGGATGATGCAGGGCACCGGCTGGTCGTTCTCGTCCACCAGCGGGAAGGGTCCCACTGCGCAGAAGGCGCCGTTGCGGAAGGCGCGGGTCACATTGGCCTTGGAGGTGGCGAAACCTTCATTGACCATGTACACCGATCCGGGCACGCACAGCTTGCTGGAAGGAGAAAGCAGGCTGACCTTCTGATCCAGCGTGCCTTCCAACCCCGCAGGGGGCTGGGCGTCCAAAGCCTTGCAGACCTGGCCGAAGGTGTAGGAACGCACCTGCTTGGGGTGAATGCCCAGCTTCTTCTTGATGGCTTTCAAGGTAATGCCCATTAGCTCTTCGTTCCTTCCCTTCGAAGATCTCCTACGAACTGCTCGTAGTCTTCCGGTCGGTTGAAATCAGTGGTCTTGTCCTCCAGGACCACGAACTTTTCCGCTATCTGCCTGCCTTCCAGGGGCATGCCCAGCAGGTGATGGTAGAGCTGCCAGCCCTTGGCGTCGGCAATAACCCCCTGCTGGATGAGCTCGTCGATGTCCCGCAGATGCTCGAGCATGCACTGACCGCTGCCCACCTTCACCGCCACGATGGTCTGCGGGTTTCCAAAGAAGAGCATGTCCTCCACGGACGCCTCCACCACCTGCCGAATAGTCTGCTCGGAGTAATAGGCGTCGCCGTACAGGAAGCACACCCCGTCCTGGATCAGCTCCACACAGAAGCGGTCAATCTCCCGCTGGGAGCGCAGGGGCTCGTAGCGACGAGCACCCTCTGCCACGCAGTCAGGGTTGCGGGAGGTGATGATCACCTCCGCCTGGGAGTCAAAGGAATGCACCAGGCGCGTGGTGCGCTGGAGCAGGGTTTCGCCCCCTATGGAGATCAGATGCTTGGGAATGCCCTCGTAGTTGTTCCAGCGGCTTCCCTTGCCGTTTGCCATGATCACGTAGCGCATGAAGCAGGTCCCGTCTACTTGATGACGCCGTGGGCGCGGTAGAAGTCGCCCAGCTCGCCGTTGCGCTGGGGTCCGAACAGCTGGATGATGTTCACGCCAGAGGAGGTGTTGGCCTCAACGATGCAGAAGCCCTCCGGGGTATCGGTCAGCAAGATGTCCCAGGCAATGAAGTTCATGAAGGGGAAGCGACGGGCCAGGGTGAGCATGTCCTCCTTCAGACGACCCCAGTTAGGAATGACCGCGCCCTCGATGGGAGCGCCGGAGTCGGGATGGACCTTGTGCCAGCCATGCTGCTGCAGGGTATGAGCCTGGGAAAGCTCGCCGGTCTCCAGATCGATCTTGGCCACCAGGCCGCCCCGGGAGCCGTTGTCCACGGGAATGGTGGCGCTGGTGCCGATGCGCTGCACGGCGAAGAACACCTTGAAGTCGCCGGAGTCGGGATCGCGCATGGTGATGAAGCGGATGGTGTTGGTGGTCTTGTCGTACAGGCCGTCCTCGAAGGCGCTCTGCTTCATGCCCTCGGAAAGGAACCAGCCGTCCTCCTTGGTCAGGAAGGCGTCGAACTGCTCGATGGAAACGGGCTGGGTGTCGATCATGAGCTGACCGTCCTCCAGGTCCAGCCTGCGCACGCCCTTGCCCTTGCCCGCTGCCAGCGGCTTCATGAACAGGGAACCGTACTGACGCAGCAGCTCCACCACGTCCTGGGTGGACTTGTACCCATCGGCATGCTGGAACTCCAGGGAAACCATGCGGCCGTGGTTCTTCATGAACAGCAGCTTGGGGCAGGTCACGTAAGGATCGAGCACGTTGGTGCAGATGATCTTGTTGTTGCACATCTGGTCAAAGGGCTCGTTGATCCACCGGGAGCGATACCAGTCGAACTCAGAGAGGTACTCCCGGCAATCGTTGCTCTTGAAGTCGTACAGGGCGTACTGGTCGGCCAGGTAGCCGCCGCACACGTTCATGCGCAGCTTGGTGAAGAACCCGACCTCGGAGAAGTGGTTCGGGGCAAACAGGATGCGGCGAAACCACAGCACCACCAGCTTGGCCTTCTTGATGCACTTCTTGGTAAACGAACTCATGGGACCTCGATCGTAGTAGGCAGGCCACGGCGCTTCCCAAGGCCGCGGCGGTGTTTCCGTAACTGATTTATTATACCCGCATATTGCGGATTACCAAATCCGCAAGGTCCTTCGTGGAATGCCCCAGATCGGAGAGGACGTAGGTGCGGGCAAACTCCAGCCGCTCTTCTTCCGGGTACTCCGCCGTACCGTCCGCGTAGGAGTCCAGGGCATCCAGCAGCTCCTGAGCACTGCGGTAGGCGCAGGAGGGCATGGTGCGGGAAACGTCCAGGTTCAAGCCGTTGTTGGCCATGTAGTCGTCGTAGTCGTACTGGTAGAACAGGGTCCGCACCCCGGCCACCGCCGCCTCCAAAGTGATGGCGGAGTAGTCGGTGATCAGGTAGTCCGCCACCAGCAGCATGCTCATGGCGCTGAACTTGCCGCAGCGCAGGAAGCCTTCCCCCGCCACCGCCTGGTTGGGATGGCCCTTCACCACGAAGGCGTATTTTTCGGTGTCCACTCGCTTCAGCAGGTCGGCATAGCCTTTCTGAGAAGCCTCTTCTGCGTTGCGACGGAACGTGGGAGCGTACAGGACCACGGTCCTTTCCCGAAGCTGGGGATAGGCCTGGAAGATGCGCTCCCGCTTCTGCTCCCGATCGTTGACCAGGTAGTCCATGCGAGGCAGACCGATGTTCACCAGCTTGTCCTCGGTGCAGCCGAAAGAGGCGCAGTAGTAGGGGTTCCATACGGGAGCCCCGGCAATGATGTAGTCATAGCCTTCGTGCATGCGCAGCGCCCGCGCCTGCTGCTCAGAGCGCCCTCCCGAGCGGCCCAGGGTCTGGTATCCCGACTGCTTGATCTTGCCGATGGCGTGCCACATCTGAACCACGGTCAGGTCCTTCTTGTGGTCAAGCAGGCTCACCGCAGGCCAGTAGGTGTCCAGCACCGCCACCTGGGATGTTGCCAGGTGGTACATGCTGCGCAGCATGTTCGCGCAGAACCGCAGCTTGTCCGCGGTGCTGTCCTCCTTGATGCGATGGCAGATGCTCACCATCTCCACCTCGGGGCAGTCCGCCTTCAACTGCTCCTGGAGCAGGGAAAAGTCCAGGGGCAGGGCGCTGGTCTGGCGGCTCAGGAACACCACCTTCCGAGGATGGGTGGGTGCCAGCTTCAGCACCGCGTACACCGCGGAAAGGCAGGCCTTGCCTATGCTCAGTACCAGTTGCTTCACGGGTTTCCTTTCGTCCTCCTGATGGCGGCCTAGCGCTGGGGCAGATGTAGCAGCTTGCGACAGGGCTTCTTGGCGTAGCCGTTTACCCGCTTCTTGCGCTTGAGCTTGTACAGCAGGTACTCGGTGATCTCCGGAGTGAGCTTGTCCACCCGGGGGAAGTCGGGGAAGCGGTTGATCTCCGGCAGCTTGATGCCGTCGGGGGTCAGGGCAAGGTCGAAGCCGAAGTATTCCAACTGGGGAATGGCCGCGGCAATGGCCAGGACCCGCTCCTTTGCCTGATCCCAGTTGGGCAGCACGCCTTCGATGGGCACGCCGGTGTCCGGATGCACGGCGCAGCTCACCAGGTTGCCCTGGTGAATACCGTCAAGACGCTGGGCGTTTCCGTAGCGGCCGGTGGCAATGTCCACCTCCGCCACGATGCCTCCCGCGGCCACATTGTCCACCACACCGGTAAGGCTGGAGCCCACCCGCATGTACACGTTGCCGATCCGGGGAGTGCGACCGTCCTGCTTGAACACGGTCACCCGGATGGTGTTCACAGAGCCCGGGTACAGGCGAGCCATCTGGGGATGCATCTGGATGTACTCGGTGACCAGGTACTGGTTTTCCGGGTCCTCCAAAATGCCCAGGATGCGCTCCTCGTTGGCGGGAGTGCCGTTGAGCAGATACTGGGAGCCATCCCAGGAAAGCTTGTAGAACCCTTCGCCATGGCTGCCCTCGTCAGGCTTCAGGGCAAGCTGCCCCAGCTCCCGTGCCAGGCGCAGCACGTCGGAGGCATTGTCCCCGTAGCCTTCCGGGGCGTCCATCATGGGAATGACCCGATTCTGCCCGTCCTTCACGGTGATGTAGTAGTAGTACGCGGGGAAACATTCCTTGAAATCCGCCGCGATGTACTTCAGGGTGATCTTGTCCTCCAGCCAGTAGCGGTAGCGGGTGTTGATGTGGCGCAGGTAGCGGTACTCGAAGTCCGAGATGAACCCCTTCCAGTTTTCCCGGGTGATGCCGTACTGCGGCAGCCGGTAGGAAAGGAAACCGTGGTCGTAGGCCCAAAGCTTGTCCTTCAGGGAAATGCCGTTGCGAGATACCAGGTCACGGTACATATCGCGGATCCAAAACGTGCTCAGATACGGAACCAGGCCCTTCGGACCCACCGCCGCGGCAAAGAGCTTGCGCACCTTCAGCTTGAAGGTCGTCCGACTGATCTCGCGCCTGCGCGCAGAATCGGAAAAGGCCTGACGCTTCTCCTTCAGTCGAAGACGCAGGAAATCCTGGATGCCCG
>JAQXGX010000176.1 GCA_029006935.1 Eggerthellales bacterium
ATGGGGGTTTCCACAGGGCGACGGGCGCCCACTTCCTCCACCAGGGTTTCCGTGCCCGTGGCCATCATGTGGATGAGCTCGCCCTTCCTGACCGAGCCGTCCACCACGCGGATGAGCGCCACCACGCCGCGATATGGGTCGAAGTAGGAGTCAAAGATGAGGGCCTTCAGGGGCGCGTCGGGGTCGCCTTCGGGGGCCGGGATGTTGTAAACCACGGATTCCAGCAGGTCGTGCACACCCACGCCGGTCTTGCCGCTGGCCAGCACCGCGTCGTCGGCGGGCAGGGCCAGGGCGTCCTCGATTTCAGAGCGCACGCGCTCAGGGTCGGCGCTGGGCAGGTCGATCTTGTTGATCAGAGGGATGATCTCCAGGTTGGCGTTCATGGCCATCATGCAGTTGGCCACGGTCTGGGCCTCCACGCCCTGGGTGGCGTCCACCACGCACACGGCGCCTTCGCACGCCGCCAGAGAACGGCTGACCTCGTAGGTGAAGTCCACGTGACCGGGGGTGTCGATGAGATTGAGCTGGTAGGTCTGACCGTCGTCGGCGGTGTAGTCCACGCGCACGGCCTGGCTCTTGATGGTGATGCCACGTTCACGTTCAATGTCCATGGAGTCCAGGAGCTGGGCTTTCATGTCGCGCTCGCTCACGGTGCCGGTCTGCTCCAGAATGCGGTCGGACAGGGTGGATTTGCCGTGGTCGATATGGGCGATGATGCTGAAGTTCCTGATGTGGCTGGGATCCGTTGCCACGTGCTGCTGCTTGGCCATGCGGTTTGGACTGCCTTTCGGTAGTTGCGGGTCGATTTGCTGAGTGTGTAACTTGATTATTGTATAGCATGGAGCGCACCTGCGGAAAGCACGCAGGAGCTCGGTGATCTGGGCGGCATGCGGCCCCGTGCGGCAGATTGCGCATGGGCTGCGAACTGCAAAGCAGAAACAAAAGAACCCCCAGATGGGGGTTCTTCTGCACTCAATATGCGGACAGATCGCGGGTGCGCGTCCGCAAGGTATTGTAGCAGGGTTTGCGCTCAGGCACAAACCGCACGGTCAGAGCTGCAAAAGGGCATCGCCCAAGCCAGCCCGACCAACCCGGCGGGAAGATTACTCCTCCTCAGCCTCCTCGGCCTCCTCGGCAGCAGCAGCGGCCTCGGCAGCAGCCTTGCGGGCAGCAGCCTCGGCAACGGCAGCCTCATGACGCTTGCGGGACTCAGCCTTGGCAGCGGACTTGGCAGCCAGGGCCTCCTTGCGAGCAGCCTTGGCGAGCTTCTTCTTGTTGCCGTTGGTAGCGGGAGCCTTGTGAACCGGCTTCTGATAAGCAGCGATGTCCTCAGCGGTCACGATGGTGTTGGCCAAAGCCATGACGCCGGACTTGCGGTTTGCAGCCTGGTTCTTGTGGATGATGCCCTTGGAAGCAGCCTGATCCAGCTTCTTGCAAGCATAGCAAGCGGCAGCGTATGCGGCAGCGCCGTCCTTAGCGGCAACGGCCTCGCGCACGCGGCGCACAGCAGTCTTCAGCTCGGCCTTGTATGCACGATTGCGCAGACGGGCCTTTTCGTTGGTGATGTTGCGCTTCTTCTGGCTCTTGATGTTTGCCATGTTGATTCCTCCTCGGAACGCTTCGAATACCTATGCGTTCTCAGTCCATTCAGGGAGGATGCGCTGGTCAGGATGATGAGTGGCCGAAATGCCCAGCGGGGCACGCCCGCGCACGCCCAGGGCCCGCAGGCCACCGCGTGCGCTTAGAGCAGTCAGGGTTTCTCTGCTCCTGGACCCTTTGGTCACCCAACAACCCATCCCAAAATGCAGCCTCGTCTGCGGGGCGCCCGAAGCAGGGCGCAATGGTGCTGTTGAACACAAATCGTAAGATTACGGCAATGCGGCCTCTTTTGCAAGCCCTTCAGCCCCTTTTCTGAGCGAAATCCCCGTCCAGAACGACCTGCGAAGTCCCCAGCACCTCAAAGTCGCCCAGAATCGTCCGCAAACCAGAGCGCAGATCAGCCGCGCCTTCCCTGGGGCGTGCAGACCACGATCAGCCAGTCTACCAGGGCGGACCTGGGATCGGTGCCGCTCTTCATGGCAAGCTCGGTGTCCCGGGCAGCAATAACGGCCCGCCGCAGCTCCACCGCGGAGAAGCGCCGGGCGTTGGCAACGTAGCTCTTCGCAAGCCACGCCCTCTTCCCGTTCAGGCCCAGAGCAGCGGGAATGTTGCCTTCTTCCCCTCGATCCAGAAGGGCGCGGGCGCACATCAGCTCCCGAACGCGCTTCATGCACTGAGCCAGCAGGGAAAAGGGGCTGGCGTTCTCCATGAACCCCAGAAGCTCCAGGCAGCGAGAAAGGTTGCGCTCCGCCATGGCATCCACCAGGTCCCACGGCTTGGGCTCAGCGACCCGCACCACCATGGACTCAACATCGGCCGGGGACACCGCGTCGCGGCTGTTATGCGCCAGGGCGATCTTGCGGATTTCGGCATCCAGCTTGACGGTGTTTTCGCCCACCAGCTCAAGGAGCTTCTGGGCAGCGCGATCGGTAAAGGTCACGCCGTGGGTGACCGCCATCTGCCGCACCATGGCCGGCATCTCCGCGCGCTTCTTGGGATCGCAGGGAATCACCGACTTCTTGCCCGAGGCAGCAACGGCCTTGTACAGGCGCGTGTTCTTTGCCAGCTTATCCGCCACCAGGCACAACACGCTGGTGGGACTGGGGTTTTCCAAATACACGATCAGCGCCTCGGCGTCCGCCTTGCGCAGCTTCTGGGCATCGTTTACCTCCACCAGGCGCATGTTGGACATGAAGGGCATGGTGTTGCAGGCACCCACGATCTGAGCGCCGTCCGCTTCCTCGGCGTCGAAGACATCGTGGTTGAACTCCAGGTCGCCGCCGTCGGCCACGCGCTTGCGGAGCCGCTCGACCACGGTCTGGCGCTTCAGTTCGTCTTCGCCCACCACCAGGTAAGCCGGGCACAAGGTCTGGCTGGCAGAAGCGGAGGTGTTGGCAGCGTTGGACATGGGGCTATTCTACCGCACCCAGCTTGGCTTGGCATCCTGTGTTGCCCCAGGGCCGCGAAACGGCTCAGCCGCAGCGGGCGGGTCAACCAGGGCGAGCGGGGCAACCTTATGGCGCATCAGAGTACTGGGTACGCAGGTACAGCCCGTCAGGGCGAAGGACACAGATAAGGTCTCCTTGCAGATCAGTACGCAGCACCCGGGCGCCAGTGTTTCGCAACGCTTCCATGACCTGGGACGATGGATGCCCGTAGCGATTCCCCTCCCCCACGCTCACCAGACATGCCTTAGGGCAGAGCATCCTCAGCTGCTTTGCCGTCACGCTGGCCTTGGAGCCGTGATGACCCACCTTGAACAGGTCCACGGCCCCAACCAATCCGGCGGCAAGCATCTGATCAAGCTGCTCCGACTCGGCATCCCCGGTAAGCAGGGCGGTGCAATCGACCGTGCCGTCGTCATCGCAATCGGCCTGGGCCAGCAGGCAAAGGCTGTCGGCATTGCCGCCCTGGTCCTGAAAGGTATTCGGCCACACCACCTCCAGCCTAAAGGCACCCATGCAAAGCACGTCTCCTCTGTTCAGCTCTGTAATCCCCTTCCGCGCCACCGACTTCGCCGCCGTCACCAAGCCCGTGCACTTGTAGCAGTCGCACTCCCGCACCCCCGCCGCCACCAGCACGCGGTCGATCGTGGCCACC
>JAQXGX010000177.1 GCA_029006935.1 Eggerthellales bacterium
CTTGAGTCCGAGGCCGGCGTGAAGGCTCATCACAACGTGGGCGGCCTGCCGGAGGAAATACAGTTCGAGCTGGTGGAGCCTGTGAAGTTGCTGTTCAAGGACGAAGTCCGCGTGGTCGGTCGTCAGCTGGGCCTGCCCTCCAAGATGGTGGATCGCCAGCCCTTCCCGGGCCCGGGTCTGGGCGTGCGCTGCACCGGCGCTATCACCCGTGACCGCCTGGAGGCGCTGCGGGAGGCGGACGCCATCGTGCGCGAGGAGATCGACAATGCCGGCCTGGACATCTGGCAGTACTTCTGCGTGGTGCCGGACTATCGCGCCACGGGCGTGCGGGACGGCAAGCGCGCCTACGAGTGGCCGTGCATCATCCGCTGCATCAACACCGTGGACGTCATGACCGCCGAGGTGCCTGAGCTGGACTGGGCGCTGCTGAAGAAGATGACCGACCGCATTCTTTCCGAGGTCCCGGGCATCTGCCGCGTTTGCTACGACCTTTCCCCCAAGCCCATCGGTACAGTGGAATGGGAATAGGCCTCTGACCTGGTAAAACCTAGCTGTTTGATACCTGCACACCCTCTGAGAAGCATCAGCTCAGGGGGTGTTTTCATGCCTGCTTTCAAAGGGGGGCCTGGGCTCGAACTCAGCCGCAGGTTTTTCTGGCCCGTGTCAATTTGGGTGCCGCCCCAGAAGTGGAAAACCGTGATCAGACATCCCGTCAAACGCACATGACCTTTGAAGAGTGGCGTGGTCTTGCATTTCGCTTCGGTTCAACGGATGAGCTGTTGACAGGTGCGGTATAGTATTATTCAAGATAAATAATACTATTGTTGAGGTGAGTCGTGAACAAGGAAGATCTGATTCGGATTCTGCAGAGAATTGACGAAGAGGTATGGCTGGTGATTGGGCGGAGAGATCCCAAGCCACGCGTGGTTATCGTCGGTGGTGCGGCATTCATGCTCAGGGATCTAACCCCTAGAAAGATCACTCATGACATAGATGTTTACGAGGTTGATGAAGCGATCAGAGCGATACTCGGCATGTATCCAGAGGTCAATAGGGCGGTGGCGGCCTATGCGGACCAGATACCCTACAACTTCGAGGATCGCCTGGTTGTTATTGATGTTGGAGCTAAGGCAATTGAATTCACTGCGCCTTGCGTCGAGGACATGGTGGTCATGAAGCTTTACGCTGAGCGCCCTAGCGATATCCAGGACATTGACGGCGCCGTTTCTGCAGGAGAAATCGATTGGGATTTGCTTGAGCGGCTGGTCTATAGCGATGACGAAGCTGCTGCTTCTGCGCTTTCGACCAGGCGCTATGAGGAGATGAAATCGGCGTTCGAAAGAATGAAGGAGAGGTGCGGAAGGTGAACCTGACGTTCAAGGGCTTCTTGCGATCCTACTGCCGTGAGCTGACGGGCCTTCATACCGACAGCCTCAAAAAGCTCCTGGCCGCTGTCTTGGGCGAAGCCCCTGCCGCCGCCGAGGCGCTTATGTGCTTTGCCGCTGCCCAGGACAAGGCGGGGTATTTGGCAGGATTGGCGCGTGGCACCAGGCTGGAATCCGATTATGAGCACATAGCCGGCATCTTGGGAAAGGTGGACGATTTGGAGGATTGCCTGGCTGGCGAAGATGTCCCGGATCGCTACCGGAAGGTTTGGCGCGCCTTCCGTTCAAGGAAAGAGGCGGTCAACGCGGACAGGAGGGTCATATCCCTTATGAGGGAACGGACCTTGGAGGCTATGAAAGACTCGCACGTCACGATTTATAGCCTGTGCAAGCAGCTGGGCCTGAACCGTGGGAACGTCTATGCGTATCTGAACGCAGGGGACGTCACCAAGGTGAGCAGAGCCACGGCACGGCTCCTCATGGAGGCAGCGGGGGCGTAGGCCTGTTGGGCGCTGGACGATTCTCTGCCAACCCAGTGCTTCGGCAGGCCCGGCCCCGCGCCTCCATCGCCCCCACAGCCCGCGGCTCGCTACGCTCGTTTCCAGGACGAAAGGATCAGTCCGCCCAGCACCAGCACAATGCCCAGCACGATCAGCGCGGTCAGGGCTTCGCCCAGAATCAGGGCCGATGCGATTACCGTGATCACCGGGGAAAGGTAGATGTAGGCGCTGGCGGTGCTGGCTCCCAGCAGCTTCACGGAAAGCCCCCAGGTCACAAAGCAGCAGGCAGACGCGCCCAGCCCCAGGAACAGCAGGTGCCCCAGGTTTTGCAGGTCGGCCAGGCCGGCCAGATGGGCGGGATCGGCGCCGAACGCAGGGCTGGCCAGGGTAATGAACACCAGCCCCCAGAAGAAGATCCGCTTGGTCATGGGAATGGTCTGGTATCCCAGCTTGTCCAGGGTGACCAGCACGTTGGAGTAGACCGCCCAAGCCATGGCCGCCAGCACTGCCAGCACGTCGCCGAACCCGGCATCGGCACCGCTCACGTCCTGTCCGCCAATGAGCACGATGCCTGCCATGGCTATCGCAAAACCGCAGATGAACCGCGGGTTCAAGGCTTTCTCTCGGCCAAGCAGGGTGGCAAGCACGGCGGTGAACAGGGGAGCGGTGGAAACGGTCACGCCAATGTTTCCGGCGCTGGCGTAGGTCAGGGCAATGTTTTCAAGCAGGAAGTACAGAAACGTGCCGGTGGCGCCGGCGGCGATGAAGTAGATTTCGTGCCGCCGCTCCTTCAGCCGCAGAATGTGGGGGCTCATGCAGCTCAGGGCGATGAATCCCAGCAAGAACCGCAGCAGCAGGATCTCTACCGGGGCAAAGGACTCCAGCAGGATCTTGGTGGACACAAAGGTCAGGCCCCAGATGGTGACCGTGATCAGCGCTATGAGGTGTCCTTTGGCTGCCACCGGGCTCCTTTCCTGGGTCTTGCTCCTGCTTTGGGCTAAAGTCATGACGCCGTGCGCGAA
>JAQXGX010000178.1 GCA_029006935.1 Eggerthellales bacterium
GCGAGCCGTCTGGCGGGCGTGGGCCATGGCACTGACCACCAGGGAGGCGCCGGTGGCCATGTCGCCCGCCTGGAACAGGTTGGGCAGCGTGTTCAGGTCCAGCCCCGCGGTGGCGTAGGCCTCCGCGCCGGTGAACCCTGATGCTATGACCAGCAGCTGGGCAGAAACCTGCTGCTCTCCTTCGGGGGTGGTCAGGGTCAGCTGCTCCAAGGCCCCGTCGGCGTTGGCGGAAACCGCGGCAACCTGGGTGCTGAAGCAGCGGATGTCCCGCCCCAATGCCGCCTGGGACTCCTGGTGAGCGTAGTCCGTGGCGGTCCCGTAGTCGGCTGCGGGACGACGAATCAGCTGGATCACGTCGGCAGCACCTTGGCGCAGGGCGGTGGCAATGCAGTCGTTGGCGGTATCGCCGGCGCCCACCACGGCCACGACCTTCCCTGCGGCGGAAAGGCGCGGGTCGAGCTCGGCTTCCTGGAGCTGCTGGCGGGCGGCGGCTCCCAGGTACTCAAGGGCAAAGCACACGCCCTGGGCCTTGCCGGTGAAGGAAAGGGGGCGGGGCTGCTGGGCACCCAGGGCAAGGACCACGGCGTCGAAGGCGTCGCACAGATCGGAAACGCTCTGGTCAATGCCAACGTTGACACCGCATTGGAACTCTATGCCCTCGGCCTTGAGCAGCTCGATGCGCCGATCGATCACGTGCTGGGGAAGTTTCATGGAGGGGATGCCGTAGGTCAGCAGGCCGCCGGGCCGGGCATGGCGCTCGAGCACGGTGACCTGGTGTCCCCGCTGGTTCAGCAGGGTGGCCACGGTCAGGCCCGCCGGACCCGATCCCACCACCGCCACCCTGCGGCCGCTGCGGGACGCAGGGACCTTGGGAGCCATCAGGCCCTGGTCGAAGGCGGCGTCGATGATGTAGCGCTCGTTCTGGTTGATGGTCACGGCCTGGGAGGTCTTCGCGCAGGAGCAGGCCTTTTCGCAGGGCGCGGGGCACACGTAGCCGGTGAACTCCGGGAAGCAGTTGGTCTTGTGCAGCCGCTCCAGGGCCAGGCCCAGATGGCCGTGCCACAGCTGGTCGTTCCACTCGGGAATCAGGTTGCGTAGCGGGCATCCCTGGTGAATGCCGCCCAGGCAAAGGGGCGTTTCGCAAAAGGGAATGCCGCAGTCCATGCAGCGTCCCGCCTGCTGGCGGCGCTGCTCGGGGTCAAGGTCGGCGTGAATCCAGCCGTAGTCCGCCAAGCGCTCTGCGGCGGGACGATCCGCTGCTTCCTGGCGGGCGAAGTCAATGAATCCGGTCGGCTTTCCCATGGCTATTCGCCCCTTTCCAGAAATGCCTTGGTGGCGGCGTCGTCTGCGCTCAGTCCCTGGCGCAGGTTGCGGTCTATGAGTTCGGTCATATGGCGGTATGCATGAGGTATGACCTTCTTGAAGTCGCCGATGCGGGCGTTGAAGTCCTGAAGCAGGCTCTGGGCCAGCTTCGACCCGGTCAGGCGAGCGTGCTCTTCGATCAGCTCCCGCAGGATCTGGGCATCGTCGGGGCTGGTCAGCTGCTCGATGGCAACCAGCTGCTTGTTGGTGCGCAGGTACAGGTCGTGGTTCACGTCCAGAACGTAGGCAACGCCACCGCTCATGCCCGCGGCGAAGTTTCGCCCCGTGCTCCCCAGGATCACCGCAACGCCGCCGGTCATGTACTCGCAGCCGTGGTCGCCCACGCCTTCCACCACTGCGGTGGCGCCGGAGTTTCGCACGCAGAAGCGCTCGCCGGCCCGGCCGTTGATGAAGGCGCGTCCGCTGGTGGCGCCGTACAGGGCCACGTTGCCAATGAGCACGTTTTCCTCAGCGGGGCGAGTGCTGCTCTTGGGCGGGTAGGCCACGATCTGGCCGCCGGAAAGGCCTTTGCCCAGGTAGTCGTTGCTGTCGCCCTCAAGCTCAAGGGTCACGCCCCGGGGAATGAAGGCGCCGAAGCTTTGGCCGGCGCCACCTTGGAACTTGAAGTGGAAGGTGTTAGGCTCCAGGTCAGTGCCGAAGCGTCGGGTGACCTCGGCGCCGAACAGGGTGCCGCAGGCACGGTCGGTGCTGGAGATGGCAATGGGCTTGCCCGGCTTTGCCGAGCGGCCCCTTTCGCCCTTACGGGAAAGCACCGGCAGCAGATGCTGGGCGTCTAAGGTCTGCTCCAGCTTGAAGTCGAAGGCCTGGTCGGGGTCGAAGAGCACGGGCTCCTGGCTGGGACGGGCAAGCACCCGGTCCAGCAGCACGCCCTCGGCGCGGGTTCCTGCCTTCACCCGGTCGGCCTTGAGCAGGTCAGTGCGGCCCACCAGCTCGTCCAGGGTGCGCATGCCGAAGGAGGCCAGGATCTCCCGTACCTCCTGGGCAATGAACAGCATGAAGTTTTCCACGTGCTCGGGCTTGCCCTTGAAGTTGCGGCGCAGCTCCGGGTTCTGGGTGGCAATGCCCACGGGGCAGGTGTCAAGGTTGCACACGCGCATCATGTCGCAGCCCATGGCGATCAGAGGAGCGGTGGCAAAGCCGAACTCCTCTGCGCCCAGGATGGCGGCGATGGCCACGTCGCGGCCGGTCAGCAGCTTGCCGTCGGCTTCGATGCGCACGTGGGAGCGCAGCCCGTTCATGATCAGGGTCTGGTTCACCTCGGCCACGCCCAGCTCCCAGGGAAGGCCCGCGCTGGAAATGGAGCTGCGGGGAGCCGCGCCGGTGCCGCCGTCGTAGCCGGACACCAGCACGGTTTGGGCTCCGGCCTTGGCAACGCCTGCGGCGATGGTGCCCACGCCGGCTTCGCTCACCAGCTTTACGGCAATGGAGGCGTTCTTGTTGGCGTTCTTCAGGTCGTAGATCAGCTCGGCAAGGTCTTCGATGGAGTAGATGTCGTGGTGGGGCGGGGGAGAGATCAGGCTCACGCCCGGGGTGGAGTAGCGGGTCTTGGCGATCCAGGGCCACACCTT
>JAQXGX010000179.1 GCA_029006935.1 Eggerthellales bacterium
GCCGACTTCACCGTTGAGGAGATCAGCGAAATAGAAAAGGTAACCAACCATGACGTGATTGCCTTCACCACCTGCATGGCCAAGTACATTGATGCCGATATCCCCGAAGGTCAGGAAAAGCCCAGCCGCTGGGTCCATTACGGCATGACCTCTTCCGACCTGGGCGATACTGCTCTGTCTTACCAGATCACCCAGGCAATCGACATCATTCTTGCCGACATCAAGCAGCTGGGCGAAACGTGCAAGCGCCGTGCCTTCGAGTTCCAGGACACCCTGTGCGTTGGCCGCACCCATGGCATCCATGCCGAGCCCATGACCTTTGGCATGAAGTTCGGTTCCTGGGCCTGGGCCCTGAAGCGTGCCCAGGTGCGCATGGAGCAGGCTCGTGAGGTTGCGGCAACCGGCGCCATCAGCGGTGCGGTGGGAACCTATTCCAGCATCGATCCCTTCGTGGAAGAGTACGTGTGCAAGAAGATGGGCCTGACCCCGGATCCCCTTTCCACCCAGGTGCTGGCGCGCGATCGCCATGCCCAGGTCATGACCGCCCTGGCAGTGACCGCATCTACCCTGGAAAGCATTGCCATGCAGGTGCGTCTTCTGCAGCAGTCCGACGTGATCGAGGCCGAGGAGCCTTTCACCAAGGGTCAGAAGGGATCTTCCGCCATGCCTCACAAGCGCAACCCCATCACCGCGGAGCGCGTTTGCGGCCTGGCCCGCGTGGTCAAGTCTAACGCCCAGGTTGCCTTGGACAACGTGGCGCTGTGGTATGAGCGGGACATCAGCCATTCCGGCACCGAGCGCGTTGCCCTGGCAGACAGCTTCACCGCACTGGACTACATGTTCGGCAAGATGCAATGGATGATGGACGGCCTGCAGACCTATCCCAACAAGATGGAGCACAACCTGTGGCGCACCAAGGGCCTGATTTTCAGCTCCAAGTGCATCTTGGCGCTGGTGGATACCGGCATGACCCGCGAAGACGCCTACGTGGTGGTACAGCGCAATGCCATGAAGGTGTGGGAGGATATTCAGCAGGCGGTGGATGGCCCTACCTATCGTCAGAATCTGGAAGCCGATCCCGAGTGTCCCCTTACGGCGGAACAGCTGGATGCGATCTTCGACCCCTGGGCATTCTTGACTCGCAAGGACGAAGTATTCAAGCGTTTGGAGGGCTTGGAGTTCTAAGTATTCTTTCAAATTGTTGTCCGAAGGGGCGTCGCGGGGAAGGCGATGCCCCTTCTTTGGTATAACGGCAGGGTAGGCAACGGGAAAAGGAGCAGCTCTTATGGCATCGAGCAGGAAGCGCATCATTACCGTGATTCAGATTGTGCTGGCGCTGGTGGTAATCGGTGCGGTGAGCTGGCTGGGATTTAAGGGATACAGCTACTATTCCGCTTCCCAGTACTTCGACGCCTTCGAGCAGACCTACGTCCAGGAAACCGCCAAGGGGAAGTTCCAGGTTATGTGGAAGAAGTTCAAGAAGGAGTGCCCCGATGCCGTTGCCTGGCTACGGGTTCCCGGGGTGGGTTTGAGCTATCCGGTTATGCAAGGAACGGACAACGAATTCTATCTGCATCATGATCCCCAGGGCGGCTACGTGTTCGTGGGTAGCGTGTTTATGGACTGCAACAACGAGTCCGTAGCCGATCCTCATGTGATCTTGTATGGGCACAATATGATCGACGGCAGCATGTTCGGAAAGCTGGGCAAGTTCCGCGACGCTTCCTTTGCCAAGAAGAACAGCACCATATATTTGTACACGCCCGAAGGACGCCGGACCTATCAGGTCTTTGCCGTGCAGTCTGTCAGCGCCACCAGCGATCTATTTACCGTGGGATTTGAGCACGATGATCGTTTTGGGGAGTTTGTAAAAAAGTTGCAGTCCGGATCCTTTTTCAACACCAAAGTCGAGGTGGATCAGGGTGATTCCGTGCTCAGCTTAAGCACCTGTTCATCCCATAGTACGCGCTTGGTGGTTAGTGCCAAGCTGGTCGACGCGCAGGGATAGCTTCAAACCCAATCCATTCCTGATTGTTTTCCGTAAAAGTAACAAGAGAATGACAAAAAAGTCTGTCCGAAGGCAGTGAGGGTCTTTTGTTGGAATAACTGTGTAAATCGGCTCCCGGTTTTGCTCGAATTATTGTTTACATAACCAAAAAACCCTTTTTGGCCTGGCCTATTGTTCTCATAATCGTAAACAATTCATCAACTTTGCATCAGTTCGTAACAGTTCTAACGACTTCCGTAAGGGTATTGTGATAAAAATGATAGTGGTTCTCTGTGCGTATGCGCAATTTCAGAAAACCAGCACGGTTAAAAGGAAAAGAAGCAAGGTATAGGTGCCGTGCTAAGGGAAAGAGGTCGGACATGAAGACGAAACTAAAGAGCTTCGCCAGACGTCACACCAAGGGACTTATTGCCTGCTTGGTAGCAGTGACGTTGGTGGTGGGACAGATTCCGATCAGCTATGCCGTCGACGAGCTCAGTGAGCTGGCAGCAGGAAACGAAGCTGCCCAGGTTGACGAAAAGGCTGCGGAGTCCGTGGCTGTTGCTCCTGAAGAAGATCAGGGCGAACAGGCAGAAGAGCCCGCTGATCCCGCGGATACTGCAGGGGAGGTGAAGGAAGACGAGCCTGCCAAGGATGATACCGAGGACCAGGATGCGTCCAAGGACGAGCCTGCATCTACGGAAG
>JAQXGX010000180.1 GCA_029006935.1 Eggerthellales bacterium
CTTTGGGTCGTCCTGCACGCGGAGCCAGCCCTGGACTGTCTTCCCGTTCGGCCCGTGGAGGCAAACGGTGCGTGCATAGCTGCTCTCGTCAACAACCTCAACGCCCGAAAGCATGCGTGCTCGGAAGAACGAAAGGAGCTCGGGAAAGCGATACGGAGGTCGGTATCCCAGGCGGATGGTCGCTGTACCCGAGGGAATGTCGGCAGCTTTCCCGTGACGGCGAAAGCCCGTTGAAGACACCCCCACAAAAACCCTACCGTCAAAGCGGGGGTCAGCAGAGGCGAACACGTCGAACACGGCGCGTTTCCGCTCCTCTGGGCGGTTGAGCTCATCTGGCCCCATGGTATCCAAGTCTGCCTTCGGCATCCGCCTGCTCCTTCCCGTGCCAATGATTGAAAGTGTAACCTGCGCAAGACTGCGGATTGGCCGGAATCGGACGTGGAAGCTGTGGGCGCTGATGTTGGGGGCGAAGAACGCGGCGGAAAGCAAGGCCGCTTTGGTATCGGCCTGTTGACGCTGAGCGCTGCGAGCCGGGGCTTCCGAGCGGTGGCGGGCCGGTGGTCGCCCGAACGCGTAACGCCCTGGCAACGGGGACGCTGCAACGCAGCTCCAGGCGGGCCCGTGGCCTACAATCAGAGGAAGCGTGCAGGCTGGCCATGCGCTTTTGCGTGGTCACCGAGCTGCCGCACCGGCGGGGCAGCGTGCGCAGATAACTCGGAAAACGCCGGTCATTCGCGGGTGGGCAACAGTCCGCGGCTGGTTCGGAACAAGCAGGCACGGTGTGGAGCCGGAGCAGATCCAGGCAGAAAGGGGAAGGCGTTGGTTGGTGGCGGTAGGGGCGCGCAGGCGGGGATGCATTCCGCTTGGGCTGTATCTGCCGAACCCTTGGCCTCGGCGCTCCCCCTGCCGGATTCGTCTGCGTCTTCGTCGTGCCCCGCGTCCCGAGTCGCCCGCATCGCCGCCGCACTTGCAGCTGCGCTCCTGGCGCTGCTGCTCTGCGGCTGCTCGGGCGACGGCAGCGGCAACGAAAGCGGCAACGCGGCGTCGGGACCGGCCGGCTCCGAGGCTCCCTCAGGCGGCGCCCCCTTTTCCCCGGAGTTCCACGATGCTTCCTACGACCTGGAGGTCATGAAGGGAACGCCGGAGGCGGGCATTGACGTGTCTCATGCGTCCCAAGGCTACGTGGTGGCGGTGGGCCGCGGGGGCCAGAAGATGAAGTTCAGCGTGACCTGTGAAGACTCCGTGAGCACCTTTGACCTGCCCAATGACGGCACGCCGACGGTGTTCCCGCTGACCGCGGGCAACGGAACCTACCGGCTGGCCATCATGCGCAACACCTCCGGCAGCCGCTACGCGGAAGCCTTCGCAGGTACCATGGATGTGACGCTGGAAAGCGAGTTTGCCCCGTTCCTGCGTCCCTCCTGCTGGTGCGACTACGACCAGAACAGCCAATGCGTGGTCAAGGCTCAGGAGCTCACGGCATCCTGCGCCACCCAGGTGGAGGCGTTGGCGGCGGTGTTCGACTACGTGACCCAGAACATAGAGTACGACGTGGACAAGGCCGACCAGCTCAACGGCAAGTCGGGTTACCTGCCGAATCCCGACCGCACCCTTCGGGAAGGCCAGGGCATCTGCTCGGACTACGCCAGTCTGATGGCGGCGATGCTGCGCAGCCTGGGCATTCCCACGAAGGTGATCGTGGGGCGGGTGATGCCCGACGACTTCGTGCACGCCTGGAACCTGGTCTACGTGGACGGATCCTGGCGCACCGTGCAGGTGGACGTGCGCGCAGGGGAATGGTCCCTGGTCGACACCACCTTCAGCGCCAGCGGGGGCGAAGGATCGGCCAACACGGAATATTACGAACAGTATGCGTATTAGTAGCAGATGCACCTGAAGGAACGACCATGACGTATGATTGCACAAGAACACCAGGCATGAAGGAGGGCCAATGGCAAAGCTGCTCGATAGCGACGCGCTGAGCGTGTTCTGCGAAGGCATGGCCATGATGGTCGCCGCGGGAATCACCACCGATGAGGCGGTGACCCTGCTGGCGGACAACACCGAGGAAGGCACGTTCAAGAACGTGTGCGACCGCCTGTACCGCGAGCTCATCCAGGGCCGCTCCCTGGCGGAGTCCATGGCCAACACGGGAAGCTTCCCCGAGTACGCCCTGAACATGGTTTCCGTGGGCGAAGAATCCGGTCGCCTAGAGAACGTGCTCTACGCTCTGGCCGCCTATTACAGCGAGGAAAACCGTCTGTTCGCCAAGCTGCGCAGCGCCATGGGCTACCCCGCCGGCCTGCTGGCGGTCATGACCGCCGTACTGGTGTTCACGGTGCTGGTCATTCTTCCCGTGTTCGTGAACGTGTACAACTCCGTTTC
>JAQXGX010000181.1 GCA_029006935.1 Eggerthellales bacterium
TCTGCTTTGGCGGCAACACCAATCCCACCGACCCGGACTGCATGATCTTCCAGCAGACCTTCCAGGTCACCGGCACCACCGTTGCCCAGGACGACCAGGTCACCACCATACCCTGCCGAGTCAGCTCCAGCACTAGCATCAACAACTACCAGCCCACCCCCGCCAAGGGCTCGGAAAAGAAGCGGATCCAAGCCAAGATCGACCAGCGCACCAACGCCATCGGCGACTCCGTGAGCAAGGCCAAGGCAGAAGCGAGCTCAGCTCAGGCCCAGTCCTAGAACACAGACGCCAAGCTTACCGCCGCATCTTTCACCGTATACGCAAGTGCGTCTACGACATAGCACCAGTTCAAAGCGATTTCATACGATTTGTTAACGCTTGGCCTTTTTGTGCAGTTTTTCCGCTCTCATCAGGGTAAACTGGCACATACGCTATGGTTTTACGAAGTTTTTGAGCCGTTTGCGCTTCATGCACGCATCTGTTGGAAGGATCAAAATGAAGAAGATCGCACTTACCCTGCTGAGCGCTTTCACCGCCGCAACCCTTTCCTGCGGCGTTGCCTTTGCGACCGAAAGCCCCAGCTCCGAAAGCCCCACGGCCCAGAGCCCCACGGCCCAGAGCCCGAGCTCTCAGAGCCCCACGGCCCAGAGTCCCAGCGCCCAGAGCCCTTCCGCCGGCAGCCCCAGCGCAGGCTCTCCTTCTGACAATCCCCAGGCATCTGGCAACGCCAACGCCACCGCCGAAAGCACCGCAGAAGCTCAGGGTGAAGAGGTTCCCGAGACTTCCCCCCAGACCGGCCTTGACCTTGACCTGGTAGCCGGCGGATCCCTTGCCCTGCTGGCCGTTGCCGGCGCTGCAGGCGTTGCCCTGCGCAAGGAGCTCAACTAATACTTACTGCCCATCAGCGGAGGGCTCGCGTTAGCGCGGGCCCTCCGTTTGACGCCATCGTCCGATCTGCCACAAGAAAGCGTTTCCCTCCATGTCCAACACAACCCCGAAGAAGCGGACCCCGGTCATCGTCGCGTTGATCGCGGTCATCGTTCTCTGCTTGGCAGGCGCCATCACCGGAGGGGTGTACGTTCTTAACGCCAACAAGCAGATTACCGACGCGGAAAACTCCGCTAACATCACCCCTGCCGCGCCGGAGCCGGAACTGGAGGAAAACCCCATAGACTTCGACTCCCTGCGCAAGGAAAACAAGGGCATCTACGCCTGGATCTACATTCCCGGCACCAAGGTGAACTACGCCGTGTGCCAAAGCAAGAACAACGCCTACTACCTTGATCACAACGAAAAGCGCCAGAAGAGCGCATTGGGAGCCATCTTCAGCGAAACCTACAACGCCAAGGACTTTCAGGATCCCGTGACCATTCTGTACGGGCACAACGGCGCCAAGAACGCCATGTTCGGCTCCCTGCACAAGTTTTCCAACAAGGACTTCTTCAAGGAGCACAAGAAAATCTACGTGTACGCCCCCGGCCACATCTACACCTATAAGGTAGTCAGCGCGTACACCACCAACAACCGCCACCTGATGGGGGCCTACAACTTCTACAATCCCGACCACCTGGCCGCATTCCAGGAGCAGGTATGCAACCCCGCCTCCGTGGACAAGAACGTGCGAAAGAAGGTGAAGCTGGACGCATCCAGCAAGCTGCTGGTGCTTTCCACCTGCAATACCGGCGCCCTGGCAAAGAGCGCCCGCTACCTGGTGATCGGGGTGATGACCAATGACCAGCCGACCAAGTAGCGCCGATCGCCTGCCTTCCGCAGAGCCCGAGCTCATGACGAAGGAAGACCTGCTGGAGCAGGGAGAACCGATGAATCAGGAGCCCTCGGCAGAGCGCCAGCCCCAGGAATCCGGCGAAGCGGCCCCTGCGGAAGGCCCGGAGATGGTCACCGTCCGAGTGCGCAAGAAGCATCGGGTACGCAAGGAGAGCAGCAAGGGCAAGGCCTCCGGCGGAAAGCGCATAGCCCTTATCATTGCGGGAATCCTTGTGGCGGCCCTGGCTCTTTCCGGCATTGCCGTTGCCGTGCTGGTGAACACCGGCAAGATCAACCTTCACCCTGCGTTCCAGGGAGCCCAGGTGCCCGAGGACGTGGAGTCCGAAGAGGACGGCAGCATCATCGAGCACAAGGGGCGCCACTACCGCTACAACGAAAACGTAGTAAGCGCCCTGGTCATTGGCTACGACGACGAGTCCGGCTACACCAGCCGCCCCGACTACAGCTGTGCCGATGCCAACCTGCTGGTCACCCTGGACACCCAGACCAACCAGTGCAAGGTCTGCGCCATTCCCCGCAACAGCATCGTGGACCTGGACGTGTTCAAGGACGACGGCACCTACAAGGCCACCCACCACGCCCAGCTGTGCCTTGCCTACGCCCAGTTCCCCAACCAGGACAAGCGCAGCGCGGAAAACACCCTGAAGTCGGTTTCCGGCCTTCTGTACGGCATGCCGGTCAACTACTACTTCGCCTTCAGCGAAAAGGGCATGATCCAGGCAACCGGTGCCCTGGGAGGCGTTCGGCTGAAGGCCCTGCAGACAATTCCCGGCACTCCAATAGTGAAGGGCCAGGAAGTGCTTCTTCAGGGCGAAAACGCCTGGCGCTACGTAAGCTATAGGGACATTGACGTGGACGAGTCTGCCCTTGACCGGCAGAAACGCCAGATGCAGTTCGCCCAGGCCTTCCTTTCCTCCGTGCGCACCAGCGGGGCAAAGGGCGTCAAGAGCCTGTACGACAGCGTGAAGGCAAACGCCGTCACCAACCTGGGCGCCAGCGAGATCGGCTACCTGGCAAGCTGCTTTGCCTCGGGAAAAGAAACCACCCTGGAAGTTTCCACCATCACGGGAAAGACGAAGCTGGAAACCGGTTCCGACGGCATAGAGCTGGAACGCTATTACCTGAACGACAACAGCGTGCTGGAAGCAGTGCTTGACCTGTTCTACACGCAGATCGACTAGCAAGTTGCGGGCCCAGGGCCCGGTGAGAGAAGAGAGGATTCGCCCGACATGACATTGCTTGAGCTGCTGCAGCTGCTTCGGAAGCATCTGCGCCTGGTTATTGCGCTGCCGGTGGTGTTTGCCCTGGTAGCGGCCGTGTATTGCTGGGGCTTCATGCCCAACCAGTACACGGCGGAAACGTCCATCTACGCCCTTTCCAAGACCGAGTCCGCCGCAAACGGGACCGAGGCCGGCCTTTCCTACGGTGACCTGAACGCATCCCAGCTCCTTGCCAATGACTTTGCCGAACTGGCGAAGAACGAGCAGGTTCAGGCCGAAACCGCCCTTTCCCTGGGCATGGAGGACCTTTCCGGCTACAAGGTCAGTATCACCTCCTCCACTACCACCCGCGTGATCAAGCTCTCCGTTACTGGCTCCGACCCCAACAACGCGGCCCTGATCGCCAACAAGCTGGCGTCGGAGATCGGCAAGACCGCCACCAAAGTCATGGACGTGAAGGCCGTCAACGTGATCACCAAGGCCAAGGCCCCCGTGGATCCTTCCGGCCCCAAGCGCGGCATGTACACCCTGGTGGCACTGCTGGCCGGCCTGTTCCTGGCCATTGCCCTGGTAGTGCTCATGGACATGCTCAACACCACCATTCGCAACGACGAGGACGTGACGGAGGGCCTGGGCCTGCCGATCATCGGACGCTTCCCCGAATCGAAGGGAGGAAGGTAATGGCTCTATTCAATATCAAGGACAAGCGCAGGAAGAACCTGCGTCCCAGTGAAGCTGTCAGCCGCAGCGACGCCTTCCAGAACGCCGCATCCACCCTTATGGCCAACATCCGCTTCAGCTCCGTGGACAAGCCCATCAAGTCCATCGTGATTACCTCCGCCGCACCAAACGAGGGCAAGACCACCGTGGCCTTTGCCCTTGCCCTGGCCATGGCCAAGGCGGAAAAGAAGGTGCTGCTGGTAGAAGGCGACATGCGCCGTCGCTGCCTGCAGTCCATGCTGGGAGTACGCGCTCCCCACGGCATCCACGCCGTGCTGACCCAAGAGCGCACCGCGGAGGAAGCCATCATACCCACCAAGGATGAGGGCCTATTCTTCCTG
>JAQXGX010000182.1 GCA_029006935.1 Eggerthellales bacterium
GCTGGCGGACCTGATCAGCGCCCACGAAGGATCCGAGCGGCAGATCGGCCGCAACCCCGTGGTGAGCTGCGTGGTCTTCGTCCTGTCCTTGGTGGTGCTGGGGGTGGCCTACTGGCGCCTTTCCGTGAACGGGCTGGTCCGGCCTGACCAGGACTTTGCGGTGGCCACGGTGCTCATGATCCTGGGTACCCTCATGTTCTTCTGGTCGGTCATGAACGTGGCCCTGGTGGTGCTGGGCAGGTCCAAGGGCCTGCGGTTCCGGGGGCTGTCCATGTTTACCATGCGGCAGATATCGTCCAAGGTGAACACCACCTTTGCCAGCACTTCCGTGATCTGCGTCATGCTGTTCTTTGCCCTGACCACGGTGTCCGGCGGCTTGGCCATGGTGGATCTGTTCGCCGGTAACGTGGAAAAGTGCACCCGCTACGACGCTACCATCAACACGGTGCTTTCCGTGGGCTCCCTAGATGAGGCGATGACGGGAGATGACTACACCAAGACCTTCCAGAAGACCTTCGGTGACTCCTACGAGCGCATGGTGGAAAACGATTTCGACGGCATTGGGTACCTGGAAGAGCATTCCCAGACCTGGAGCCAGCTGGTGAAAGACGCGGTGCAGCTGGACTACTACCTGACCGATGTGACCTACGGGGATCTGCTTGACAGCCGGGGTTCGGGAGTGGAACCCACTTCCGTGGAGTCCGATTCCATGCGCGTTAGCAAGATCCGCGTGCTGGACGTTGCGCAGATGAACCGCGCTCTGGCCATGATGGGCAAGGAGCCGGTGGAGCTGGGAAGCGATCAGTTCCTGGTGAACAATACCAGCAGCGGCTATGACGAGGTGGTTGCTTCCCTTTCCCAGAACGGGGCGCATATGACCCTGTTCGGCAAGGAGCTGACTTGCGCAAAGGAAGGCTTTTCCGAGCCCATGCGCACCTGCGCTATGGACGACGTGATCCTTGAGGTGGTTGTTCCCACCTGGGTGGCCGATCAGTTCCGTAGCAAGAACGTGGTTCCCTACGAGGGGTATATCGACGTCATGTACAGCTGCGATCGCGCTCAAGGTGACGTGCTTTTGGAGCAGGCTCTGGTGGAGGCCTTCCCCAAGGCCAAGAAAGCTTTGGACGGCGTGATGATTGGCGAAAACTGGCCGGTGGTTTCCGCCTACTCCGGCGTCAGGATGGGGGAGCAGGCAAACGGTTTGCGCATGATTATTACCTACCTGGCGGTGTACATCGGCATGGTGTTGATGCTGACCACCGCGGCGGTGCTGGCGATCCAGCAGCTCAGCGAAGTGGCGGATTCCCTACCGCGGTATCGCAGGCTGCGCATCCTGGGTGCCGAGGACCGCAAGATCAGGGGGTCGCTGAGGACCCAGACCCTGACCTACTTCCTGGCGCCTCTGGGGTTGGCCCTGTGTCATTCGACCTGCGCCCTGTGGGTGCTGGATCGGGCCTTCATGGCTGAGCTGGGCGTGAACATTGCGGGAGCGGCGGTCACTGCCATGGGTCTGCTGCTGGTGCTCTACGCCTGCTACTACGCGGTTGCGTACCTGACCAGCCGCTCCATGGTGGCGCGTGCCTAACGGCGACGTTTTCCGGGCAGCTTCGACCTTGGGACCCCGGTGGCCTGTGCGGCTGCCGGGGTCCTTTGCGTTTGCGGTGAGTGCGGGACTTCGCAGCTCCGCAGCACCCCCGCACCCCCCGCAGCTGGCACCCCCCGCAGCTCGCGCTTTCGATTGTGCGGCTGGATTTCGACCGAAACCGGGCCCTGTTTTCGATTGTGAGGCTGAGGTCGCCGCCTCCTTTCATCCTCTTCAAAGGCGCGACCCTCTGACCTGGGAAAACGCAAGCGGGCGAAATCGACGGAGGCCCGAATGAGCTACGCCAGCCACACAATCGGGAAATCGTTCGTACAATGAGCAACTTCCGTTGTGCGAACGAAAAGCAGGTCGAAAATCGTTCGCACAATGCACCATCCCCGATGTGCGAACGATTTTTCCTGCAGGAATCGTTCGCACACCGCGTCACTTTGAATTGGTTACAATGAAACGAAATCAGGGCAAAGCATGGCCAAGACGTAATGACCAGGTCAGACGGGAGCACCAATGGGCGCTGGAGGGCGCGAAGCCGCGGATATCACACTCGAATACTACGCAGCCAACGCTCAGGCGTTCGCGACCGCGCCGATCGGGGGCTGCCCGTTGATCGCAGCTCCTGCCCCTACGACGGGAAGACCCTGGAGGATCGGAAGTACATCAAGCGCAGCATGCTGGCAAATCCCTTTGAAAAGTTCGAGCGAAAGCGCTTCCTCTACTATTCCAAGGACTTGGGCGTCATATCCATGAACCACGCGCTGCAGTCTTGCTTGGCGGAGTCGGACCTTGCGGCAATCAGGGACCAGATGCAGGAAGACCTGCGGGATTACTACGACAAGCTGTAAGTTGGGCGGGTTGGCAAGTCGGTCTCTCCTTGCAATATACCCCCAGGGGGTATACAATCGCGCAAAACGAAGAAGCGGGCGCAGCTGCAAGTTGAGCTCAGAAGCGGGCGCAGCTGCAAGCCAAGCCCAACCGCAAAACATGAACAGGAGCCCCCATGGACCAGGAACAGAAGAGCTGTTGCAGGCACAAGGAAACGCCCCGCGACCAGGAATTCCAAGCTGACCTGCAAAAACGCCTGAACCGCGCCATCGGGCAGCTGAACGGCGTCAAGGCCATGATCGACGACAACCGCTACTGCGGGGACGTCCTGATCCAGCTTGCCGCCGCGGAAAGCGCGGTGCGCAAGGTCAGCCAGATGCTGCTGAGCAACCACATGCACACCTGCGTGGTGGAACAGGTCCGCCGGGGAAACGACCAGGTAATAGACGAAGCGCTGCAGCTCATCCAGCGCTTTCAGCGATAGACGGGCCAGCTCATGGCGGAAAAGGGCACCCAGACCTTCGACGTGACGGGCATGACCTGCGCGGCTTGCTCGGCGCGGGTGGAAAAGGCGGCGGGCGGCGTGTCCGGCGTGGCATCGGTGCAGGTCAACCTGCTGAAGAACAGCATGGAGGTGTCCTTTGCCGAAGGCCTTTCGTCCTCTGACCAGGCGTCCGTAGCGACGGACATAGAAGCAGCGGTCAAGGACGCGGGCTACGGGGCCTTCCCGCGGCAGTCGCGTGGATCCGCAGGCCCGGGCGCCGCCCCCGCGGCATCGGCTCCGGGCGCAGCAGGGGCCCTGGCTGGCAACGCAGCCGACGAGGCGGCCCAGGTGCGCATACGCCTGATCGTGAGCGTTGCCTTTGCCCTGCCCCTGTTCTACCTGGACATGGGCCACATGTACGGCTGGCCCCTTCCCGGCTGCTTTTTGGGCCACGCCAACATGATGACCTTTGCCCTGACCCAGTTTGTGCTGGTCATACCCATAATCTTTGTCAACTTCAAGTTCTTCCGCAACGGCTTCAAGGGCCTGCTCCGCGGCACCCCCACCATGGACACCCTGGTGGCCCTGGGTGCGACGGCGTCCACGCTGTGGAGCGTGGTGCGGCTGTACGGCGCAGGGATTGCTCTGGGCGCGGGCGACATGGCCGGGGCCCATGCGGCGGCCATGGACCTGTACTTCGAAGGCGCCGGCATGATCCTGACCCTGATCACCCTGGGCAAGTACTTCGAGGCCCGGGCCAAGGGCCGCACCACCCAGGCGCTGTGCGCGCTCATGGAGCTGGCGCCGCCCACGGCCATCCGTCTGGGCCAGGACGGGGAGGAAGTCCAGATCCCGGTGGAGCAGGTGGAGCTGGGCGACGTGCTGGTGGTGCGCGCGGGCGCGTCCGTGCCCGTGGACGGCGTGGTGCTGGAGGGGCTGGCGTCGCTGGACGAATCGGCGTTGACGGGCGAAAGCGCGCCGGTGGAAAAGTCCCCTGGCAGCCCCGTGACCGGCGGAACCGTGAGCACCTCGGGCTACTTCACCATGCGGGTCACCGCGGTGGGGGAGCAAACGGCTCTGGCGCAGATCATCCGGCTGGTGGACGATGCCACCAGCAGCAAAGCCCCCATCCAGCGCATCGCCGACCGCATCAGCGGGGTGTTCGTGCCAGCGGTTATTGCGGTGGCGGTGGCGGTTTTCGCGATCTGGCTGCTGATCAGCGGCTTTGACTGGGCCGCCGCGGTGGTCCACGGCGTCAGCGTGCTGGTGATCAGCTGCCCCTGCGCCCTGGGGCTGGCCACCCCCACGGCCATCATGGTGGGAACGGGGCGCGGTGCCAAGGAGGGCATATTGGTGAAGAGCGCCCAGATCCTGGAGAGCGCCCACGACGTGCGTACCGTGGTGCTGGACAAGACCGGCACCATCACCACCGGAAAGCCCCAGGTTACTGACGTGCTGCCCTCCGACGGGGTGGAGCTGGGGGACCTGCTCATGCTGGCCAATGGCATGGAGCGCAAAAGCGAGCACCCCCTGGCCCGTGCCGTGTGCGCCTACTTGGAGGAGCAGGGGGCCGACGTGCTGCCCGTCAGGGACTTTTCCCAGGTCCCGGGCCGCGGTCTGGTTGCCATGGTGGAGGGGGCCCAGGCCCTGGCGGGCAACCGCATCCTCATGGAAGAGCACGGCATTGCCCTGGGTCCCTTGGAGCAGCGGGCCGAAGGGCTTGCCCAGCAGGGCCGCACCCCGCTCTTCTTTGCCTGGGACGGCATGCTGCTGGGCCTGATTGCCCTGGCAGATGAGGTCAAGCCCACCAGCGCCCAGGCGGTCGCGGAGCTGCGGGCCATGGGCATTCGCACCGTCATGCTCACCGGCGACAACCCCCGCACCGCCGCCGCCATCCAGGCACAGGTCGGCGTTGACCAGGTGGTCGCCGGGGTGCTTCCCCAGGGCAAGGAAGAGCAGATCCGGCTCCTTTCCCAGCAGGGCAAGGTGGCCATGGTGGGCGATGGTATCAACGACGCCCCCGCTCTGGCCCGCGCCGACGTAGGCATTGCCATCGGGGCCGGCACCGACGTGGCCATCGAGTGCGCCGACGTGGTGCTCATGCGCAGCGACCTGCTGGGGGTGCCCGCCGCCATCCAGCTTTCCCGAGCCACCCTGCGCAACATCCGCCAGAACCTGTTCTGGGCGCTGTTCTACAACGTAATCTGCATTCCCGTGGCGGCCGGCGCCCTGAGCCCGCTGGGCGTGGTGCTGACCCCGGATCTTGCCGCGGCGGCCATGAGCTGCAGCAGCGTGTGCGTGGTGGGCAACGCTCTGCGCCTGAACGGGTGGAAGCCCCGGTGGGCGAAAGGTTCGGCCGCGGTTTCGTCCTCAGCCCCCACCCCGGTTTTGGCCGCGGACCTGGCTGCGGACTCGACCGCGGTTTCATCCAACTCTGACTAGTAGCCAATAGGCAGAAAGGAACGAACATGAGCTTGTTCAGCAAGAAGGAAACCCTGACTCTTTCCGTGAAGGGCATGCACTGCCCCAAGTGCGTGGCCCGCGTGACCGAGGCCCTGGAGGCCGCCGATGGCGTGACCAGGGTATCTGTGAGCTTGGAGCAGGAAAACACCCTGGTGGAGGGGCGCGGGCTCGATCCCGAGGCGCTGGTTGCGGCCGTGAACGACCTGGGGTTCCAGGCTGCGCTGGCCTAGCTGTCGGAGCCAGCGGCTCTTTCGTCCCCTGCTTCGTACTCTGTTCCAAACCGCGTATAATCGGGGTCATGCATCATCTGGGCCCGCGGCTGCGACCGCAGGCAGGGCCCGCTTACGAAAGGACTCCCATGTACGTGCCCGACAGCTTTATCGACCAGCTCATCAACGACGACGTCCCCAGCATCGACCTGACCACTCA
Organism: Eggerthellales bacterium; assembly: GCA_029006935.1. Taxonomy (GTDB): domain Bacteria; phylum Actinomycetota; class Coriobacteriia; order Coriobacteriales; family Eggerthellaceae; genus SUG1186. The sequence continues at coordinate 5,799 of JAQXGX010000182.1, forward strand.
CGTGCTCGGCATCGGGGGGCGGCCGGGACGCATGGAGTACTTCACCCGGGAGGACGCGGTGCTTTGCGGAACCGAGGAAGCGGCGCGGGTCTTTGGCAAGCTGGGGTGTACGGTGGTGGATTATCTGCCCACGGGATCGCAGCTTTGCGCCGGCCAGACCTTCATGACCGTGGAGGGGCCGGCCGAAGGGCTGCACATGGGATGGAAGTGCTGCCTGAACGTGTTCGAGTACTACTCCGCCCTGGCCACCAAGGCGCGCAAGATGGTGGAGCTGGTTCATGCCGCCAACCCCGCGTGCGAGGTGCTCACCACGCGCAAGCTCATGCCGGGAACCAAGGTCCTGGACACAAAGGCCCTGGTGGCGGGCGGTGCGTTCCCTCATAGGCTGGGACTGAGCGAAACCGTGCTGGTCTTTGACCACCACCTGACCTTCTACGGCGGGTTGGAGGCGTTCCTTGCCGACCTGCCTCAGCTCAGGCACAAGGTGTGCGAGAAGAAGCTCTTCGTGGAATGCTCTGTTGCCGACGCGCCCCGCCTGGTGGAGGCCGGCGTGGACGGGGTGCAGCTGGACAAGGCCCCGGTGGATGAAATCGCCGCGTTGGTGCCGCAGCTGCGCGCCATCAACCCCCGGATCGCCATCGTGGCTGCCGGGGGAGTGAACCTGTCCAACGCCGCCGAGTACGCCGCTACCGGCGTGGACGGGCTGGCCACGACCTGCCTGCACTTTGCCAAGCCGCTGGATATGAGCGTGCGCATGGCTGCTCTGTAGCAGGGAAGGGGCGAAAGGGAGCCGCATGCTACGGTTCGGGCGCGAAGCCGGGGCCGTGAGCTGGACGTTGGTCGCCGGGCATGCGTCGATGCCGCGCGCTGGCATCGGAGCCCCGTGCTGGTCGCTGGCCGTTGGCCGCCGGGCACCGGGCCCTGCCTAGTCTCGCGCCCGCAGCTCCCAGAACGCCACCGCCGATGCCGCCGCCACGTTCAGCGAGTCCACGTCGTGGGCCATGGGGATGCGCACCGTGTAGTCGCAGGAAGCGATGGTCGTGCTGCTCAGCCCGTCTCCTTCCGTGCCCAGGATCATGGCCAGCTTCGGGTGCTGCGAAAGGGACGGGTGGTCAAGGGGCACGGAGTCGTCCGAAAGGGCCAGGGCCAGGGTGGTGAAGCCGTGCTTTGCCAGCAGCGGGATGCCGGTGGTGCTCCAGTTGCCGTCGGGGCTGTCCTGGCCGATGCGGGTCCAGGGCACCTGGAACACGGTGCCCATGGAAACCCGGGCAGCCCGCCTGTAGTAGGGGTCGTGGCATCGCGGCGTGATCAGCACCGCGTCTACGCCGAGTGCCGCCGCGCTGCGGAAGATGGCCCCTACGTTAGTGTAGTTGGTCACGTCCTCCAGTACCGCCACGCGACGGGCGGTGCGCAGCAGGTCTTCGGGGTCCGTGGGCTCGGGGCGAAGGAACGCCGTCAGGGGACCGCGGGTCATCTGGTAGCCGGTCAGGGCAAGGCGCTGCTCGGGGGTCGCCACGAACACCGGCAGGCCGGGGGCCGCGGCTTCCAGCTGGTCAAGCACGTGCCGGCTGGACTCCAGCCACTTGGGCTCTATGAGCACGCAGTACGGTTCCAGGCCCGCCCCCAGAGCGCGCAGGGTCACGTTGGCGGATTCCGCCACCAGCAGGCCTCGCTCCACCCGGGGGTCGTTGGTGGCCAGCTTCAGCCCCAGCAGCTGCTTGGGGTCGCGCAGCTCGGAGTCGGTCATGGCTCCGAAGGCGCGCAGCAGCGGTTCGTTCACGTTGTCCAGCGGCAGTATGGGCATGGGTTCCTCCTTGGGTCCCTGCCATTGTATACAATGAGATGCCAAGGGCACGCGGCTGGGCGGCCGGCCGATCGTTTCGCCCTGTGTAGTGAAGTCCGGTGCTGGATTTGCCGCCGATGTTGCCGTTGGCGCTGTCTCTGGCGCTGCCGATGGCTTGGCTGCCGGCGTTGTTCCGATTGTTTTACAAGGAGAAGTCCCATGTCCCTTGAAGAGGTGCGTAGCTGCATCGACCGCATAGATTCCCAGGTCAAGGACCTGCTCATGGAGCGTCTGGATTGCTCGGTGCAGGTAGTGCGCGCCAAGCAGCAGCAGGGCAGCACCCAGATCTTCAGGCCCGATCGGGAGGTGCAGGTGCTGCAGCGCCTGGGGCAGGGGGTGCCTCAGGACAGGCTGGCGCCGTACCTGGGCGTGGTGCGCAAGGTCATGGAGACCAGCCGGGTGTATCAGTACGGGATTCTGCTGGAGGACGACCCGGATCTGTTTTCCCAGGTAGCGGGCAGCCAGCTTTGCAGCGGGCCCACATCGCGGGTGACCGTGAGGGCGACCTTGCCCGATCGTTGCGGTGCCTTGCCGGACGTGCTGAGCGTGGTGGGGGACTACGGGGTTGACCTGGAGCGGATGGTGCAGGAGGGCACGTCCCTGCAGATGGTTCTGAGGGCGGATGCGAGTCAGCCGTCGGTTCGGGCGCTGCTGTTCCAGCTGGCCAAGGAATGCTCGGACTTTGCCGTGGTGGACTGCGCGTAGCCGCGTCGGTTGGTTCGGGTGGGGCTGCGCTGCGCTGGGGCGCGTGGGCTGAGCTGCGCGCACGATTCCTGCTGGTGAAATCGTTCGCGTAACGAGGGCGCTTCAATACGCGAACGATTTTCGTGCTCGTTTTCGTTCGTGTATTGAGGGTGGTTCATTGTGCGAACGGTTTCTTAATCCGGGGCCAAGGGGCCGTGGACCAAAACACCCCAAGAGTGCGAACGGCGGAGGGGTCCAATGACAAAATACCCCAAGAGTGCGAACGGCCAGGGGTCCGCGGACCAAAACGGGTATAGATTGCGAACGCGTTTTCGGGTGAAACGGGCTCCGTGTTCGTCCCGAGGATGCACCTCTCCTTCGCCCCTCTGAGATACATTGAGTTTGCCCAGGTCAGAGGCTCGTTCTAGAACCAATATCTGACAAGGGGAAACCTCCACCTGTTACTGGCAGATTATTTGCGGCATATACGCTTAGGTTTTTGTTCGCACTATCGAGCTGTTTTGGTCCGCGGCCCCCCGGTCATTCGCACTCTGGGCCCGCTTTGGTCCGGAGGCCCTTCACCGTTCGCACTCTGGGCCCGTTTTGGTCCGGGAGCCCTTCACCATTCGCACTCTGGGCCTAGTTTGACCCGGCACCCTCCTGAGCTCACCTTCGCCGTTCGCACTATGCCCCCGGTTTGGCCCCGCGCCCC
>JAQXGX010000183.1 GCA_029006935.1 Eggerthellales bacterium
AGGCCTTTCTTCGGGGATGGACCCAGTGTAGCGGTTTTGCCCCGCGCCGCCATGGGCAAGTGGCGGCTGCCTGGGTCTGTCGGCGCGCCGTCGGCGGCGTCGGCTTCCAGGGGTTCCTGGCCTATGAAGCGCAGCGCGGGAGCCAAGACGCTTGCGATACTGCGCTGCCACTCTTGCCTAATCGTTCGTGCGATGAGGGCGGCGCATTGTGCGAAGCCGAGTTGTCAATTCGGGTGCCGAGAGCGTGGGCTTGACTTGTTTTGGGGTGCCCTCGTGTCGATTTGGGCGCCGAGAGCATAATCTCGGCACCCAAATTGGCACCGCCCCATGCTTTCGACCGCCAAATTGACAGCGGACCCTGGATTTCAGGGGCACGAGCCCGCTTTCGACACCCGAATTGACACGGGTCAGGAGAGCCTGAGTCGTGAGAGCGGTTCGTGCCGGGCAAAGTCGTTCGTGTATCGAAGAGGCTCCCTTACGCGAACGATTACCGCGCTCGTTTTCGTTCGCGTATCGAAGGTGGTGCGATACACGAACGATTTCGGTCGGCCTAGCTGCTTGATAAACGGGAGTTTCAGGACGAAACAACCTGAACCTGCGCTGCGCGAGCGGTTACCCGCCTCCGATTCGTTCGCGTATCGAAGGTCGCGCAATACACGAACGACTTTCTCCCGGATTTTCGTTCGTGTATCGAGGGAGCGTCATTACACGAACGATTCTCCGGCCTGGATTGAGGCGCCGACCGGGCGGCGGCCCCTCCCTTCGAGCGGCAAACCGGGGAACCGTGCGATTTCGAGACCAGGGCAGAAAACGCGGCCTTTTCAGACATGAAACCGAGGTTCTGTACGATTCCTCGGGGCACCGCAGCCCCTTTTCCAGAATCTCAGCACCCTTTGCCCCCTCCGTGCATCAGCACGCCGAAGAAACCCCAGGTCAGGGACTTGCCTCCATTTCACCACAAGGACGAAGGAGCAGACAACTATCCTTCTATGAGGAGCATCGTCGTACAGAACCCCGTTTTGACCCCCGAAGCGGGCGAAAAATCTGCCCTGGGCCCGAAGGCACGCCGACGAGGCGGCAGCGATACCCCCAGGCGGAGCCGAGGGGCTCGCGCCGAACCGAGGCGGCACGGGGCGTCGAGGGTCGGTTAGGCCGAGGAGGCCGGGTGCGCCGAAGGTCGGAAAGCTGAAATCGTTCGCACAACGACGGGGTGCCGTTACACGAACGATTTCGGGCGGCCGCGCGCCCTAGAACACGCCGGCAAGCTCGCCCACGGTCTTGACCATGAATATGGCCAGCACCGTGAGCATGATGGGCTTGGTCACCGCCGCGCCCTTGCTGGTGAACAGGCTCACTCCCAGGTAGTTGCCGGCCATGTTGCACAGGCCGCACACCAGCCCCAGCAGCAGCCACACGTGCCCGCTCAGCAGGAACACCACCAGAGCGGAAACGTTGGTGGTCAGGTTGACCACCTTGGTGGTCCCTGCGGCCTGGCCCAGGGTCAGGTGGGCAAAGGAGGTGAAGCCGATCATGAGAAAGGTGCCGGTACCGGGCCCGTAGATGCCGTCGTACACGCCCACCGCCAGGGAAATGCACATGCACAGCGCCAGGGTGCGGCCCCGGCCGAAGGGCTCGCGCTCGGCGTCAAGGGAGCGGCCGCGCATCAGGTACAGGGCGGTCAGGGGAATGACCACCACCATGATCAGGCGAAACACCCCGTCGTCGATGAGCAGGGCAAGGTTGGCCCCCGTGGCGGACCCCACCAGGCCGCAGACGGCGCAGGGCAGGGCGCGGCGCCACTGGATCAGCCCCTGCCGCCAGAACCGAAAGGTGGCCAGGGACGTGCCCATGCAGCTGCTGAGCTTGTTGGTTCCCAGCACCATGTGCATGGGCAGGCCCGCCATGATGAATCCAGGCAGGCTGATGAGCCCGCCTCCTCCTCCGATGGCGTCCACGACGCCGGCAAGGAAGGCAAGGGGGCAGGCAATGATGAAGGGCAGTAGAGATTCCATGGTCAAACACTATACCATGTCCCAATTTGGCCATCAGGCGCCTTGCGCTGATATACAATATCTTAGTTATACTGTCTGGCTTACCCAAACTACCAATGACGAAAGGCACCCCTTCATGAACACCAGCGAAAAGGCCCTGCAGCTCCACCAGGAATGGCAGGGTAAGATCGATACCACCTCCAAGGTCCGCATCAACACCCGCGAGGCCCTGGCCCTGGCCTACACTCCCGGCGTTGCCGAGCCCTGCAAGGTCATTGCCGAAGACCCCGAGGCCGCCTACACCTACACCATCAAGCAGAACACCGTTGCCGTGGTCACCGACGGCAGCGCGGTCCTGGGCCTGGGCAACATCGGCGCCCTGGCAGGCCTGCCGGTCATGGAAGGCAAGTGCGCCCTGTTCAAGGAGTTCGGCGGCGTGAACGCCTTCCCCGTGTGCCTGGACACCCAGGACGTGGATGAGATCGTACAGACCGTCATCCGCATGGCCCCGGTGTTCGGCGGCATCAACCTGGAGGACATCTCGGCTCCCCGCTGCTTCGAGATCGAGGAGCGCCTCAACGACGCCCTGGACATTCCCGTGTTCCACGACGACCAGCACGGCACCGCCATCGTGGTGCTCTCCGGCGTGATCAACGCCCTGCGCCTGACCGGCAAGAACAAGGAAACCTGCAACGTGGTGGTCAACGGCGCCGGTTCCGCGGGCATCGCCATCGCCAAGCTGCTGCTCTCCTACGGCTTCAAGAACCTGCTGCTGTGCGACACCCGGGGAATCATCTGGTCCGGCTCCGAGCGCCTCAACGATGTCAAGCGCGAAATGCTCAAGGTCACCAACCTGCAGGACCGCTCCGGCACCCTGGCAGATGCCCTGGTGGGCGCTGACATCGTGATCGGCGTGTCCGCCCCCGGCGTCATCACCCCGGACATGGTGGCCTCCATGAACAAGGACGCCATCGTCTTTGCCCTGTCCAACCCGGTCCCGGAGATCATGCCCGACCTGGCCAAGGCCGCCGGCGCCCGCGTGGTGGGAACCGGCCGCTCCGACTTTCCCAACCAGGTCAACAACGTGGTGGCCTTCCCCGGAATCTTCAAGGGCGCCCTGGAGGCCCGCGCCGAGCGCATCACCAATGAAATGAAGCTGGCCGCCGCCCAGGCCCTGGCCGACCTGGTCCCCGCCGACCAGCTTTCCGAGGACTTCATCATGCCCGAGCCCTTCGACCCCCGCGCTGCCCAGGTGGTGGCCCAGGCCGTGCGCGACTGCTGGGCCGCATCCCAGCAGTAGGAGCGGACGAAAGGCATGGTGGAGAGCGCCCTTCTGGAGCAGCTTGCCCCTACGCTGCCGGTGGAAACCGACCCTGCGGTCACCCGCGGCCTGTTCATCACCTTCGAAGGCGGCGAAGGCACGGGCAAGTCGACCCACATACGCTTCCTATCCGAGGCTCTTCGCAGGAAGGGCCAGGAGGTGGTCTGCGTCCGCGAGCCCGGTGGCACCTCCATTGGCGAGGAGCTGCGCCAGGTGGTGCTGAACCCCAACAACGCCAACATGGCCGATGAGTGCGAGCTGCTGATCTACGAGGCGGCCCGCGCCCAGATCGTGCAGCAGACCATCCGCCCCGCCCTTGCCCGCGGAGCGGTGGTGCTGTGCGACCGCTTCTTCGACTCCACCGTGGCCTACCAGGCCTTCGGCCGGGGCCTTTCCCGGGATCTGGTCCAGGCCTGCAACCATATTGCCTGCCAGGGGCTTCGCCCTGACCGCACCATCTTGCTGGTGGCGCCGGGTGGCGCGGAGCAGGGCCTTGAGCGGGCTACCCGTAGGTTCGGGGCCGATCGCCTGGAAATGGAGGGGCTGGACTTCCACGAGCGGGTGCTGGCCGGATTCCAGCGCATCCTTGCGGAGGAGCCGGACCGGATGCGCAAGGTGGTCTCTTGCGAAGAGCGCTCCCAGACGGCCCGGGGCGTATTCGAAGCCCTGGCGGACCTGTTCCCCTGGATGGACGAAGCCTTGGCGGATCCGGCCTTCTTCAGCTCCCTGGATCGGGGCTGGTAGACGTCATGGCCAACCTGTTGGACACCATATCCGGTCAGCCCAAGGTCAGGGAGTACCTGCGCACTCTTGTCGCCACGGGGGCGGTCAGCCATGCGTACCTGTTCTGCGGCCCTGCCGGATCGGGCAAGATGCAGGCGGCCCTGGCCCTGGCGCAGACCCAGGTCTGCCCCCAGGGAGGATGCGGGGAGTGCGAAGCCTGCAAGCGCGTTGCCCGTCGCAGCCATCCGGACGTGCACCTGTACCAGCCGGAAGGTGCTTCCGGCTACCTGGTGGAGCAGGTGCGCCAGGTGGTCGCGGACGTGACGCTTGCCCCCATCCAGGCCCAGCGCAAGGTCTACGTGCTGGATCGGGTGGATGCCCTGGGACCCAGCGCGGCCAACGCCTTCCTGAAGACCCTGGAGGAGCCTCCGGAGGGCACGCTGCTGGTGCTGCTGGCGCTCACCCGGGAAAGCGTGCTGCCCACCATCCTGTCCCGTTGCCAGGTGGTGCCCTTCCGCCACGTGCCGGCATCGGAGGCGGCGGGCATCGTGGCCCAGCGCACCGGGGTCGGCGTGGACCAGGCGGCCATAGCCCTGCAGGCGTGCGGCGGGTCCATGGACCGGGCCGTGGAGTTCTGCAAGTCTTCCGAGCAGCGCCAGCTTCGCGGTCTGGTGCTGTCCACCTTGGCTTCCCTGCGCCGGGCCGATGATTGGGACCTGCTCCAGGCGGCCAAGAATCTGACGGAGGCAGCCAAGGCCCCCCTTGCGGACGTGGAGGCCCGCATGGAGGCCAAGATTCAGGAGAACGCGGACTTCCTGGCCAAGTCCGCGGTGCGCCAGATCCAGGCGCAGAACAAGCGCCAGCTTTCGGCCCGCACGGCCGAGTACCTGCGCCAGGTGAGCAACGTGGTTCGCTCCTGGCTGCGGGACTGCATGATGGTCTGCGGGGAGTGCCCGCAGCTTGTTGTGAACAAGGATGCCCTGAGCGCCCTGCAAGACGCCGCAGGCGCCACCACCCAGGCCCGCTGTGCCGCGGCCTGCGCCTGCGTGGACGACTGCGAGCGGGCGTGGGCCGGTAATGTTTCCCCTCAGACGTGCCTGGAGGCGCTTCTGATACAGATAAGGACGGTGCTGTATGACCCGGATTGCTCCGGTAAACCTGCCCTATAATCCCAAGACCCTGTGGTTCGATGCCCGTGACCTGGAACTTTCCGAAGGCGACCAGGTAGTGGTGCTCACGGCCCGGGGCATGGAGTTCGGCCGCCTCTCGGGCTCCGTGTTCGAAGCGTCCCCCGAGCAGCTCCAGGCTCTGAAGAGCCCCCTGAAGCCGGTAAAGCGCAAGGCCACGGAAGAGGACGTGGCCCAGGCGGAGGAAATGGAGCGCCTGAGCCGCCAGGCCCTGCCCCTGTTCAAGGAAATGGCCGCTGAATCGGAAACCCCCATGCGCCCGGTTTCCGTGGAGTACCTGTTCGACGGCGACAAGGCCGTGTTCTACTTCGAGGCCGAAGACCGCGTGGACTTCCGCGACCTGGTGCGCAAGCTTGCCGCCGAGCTGCACGTGCGCATAGACATGCGCCAGATCGGCGTGCGTGACGAAGCCCGCATGGTGGGCGGCATGGGCCACTGCGGCCAGCAGCTCTGCTGCGCCCGCCTGGGCGGGGAGTTCTGCCCGGTTTCCATCCGCATGGCCAAGGAGCAGGACCTTTCCCTGAACCCCCAGAAGATCTCCGGCGTGTGCGGCCGCCTGATGTGCTGCCTGCGCTACGAGTACGACGCCTACAAGGACTTCAAGAGCCGCGCCCCCAAGCAAAACGCCACCATCCAGACCCCGGCGGGACCGGGCAAGGTGGTGGACCTGGACATGCCCCGCGAAATCGTTTCCCTGCGGGTGACCGTGGACGAAAAGACCAAGGTGGTGAAGGTTCCCCTGGCCGACTTCGACCCGCCGCAGGAAGAGGGTACCCGCCCCAAGTCGGTGGGGGAGGAAGCGTGGCAGCGGGCAACGGAGCCCGAGGAAGCCAAGATGCGCCTGGAGCTTTCGTTCATGACCTCCCAGTTCACCGGCTCGGACAAGCTGGGATCCGCCCAGGCCGTGCGCAGGAACAACGCCAACGTGAAGAACGCCACCGGATCGGCATCCATGGACGGCGCCCCCATCCGGGGCAGGAAGCGCCGTACCCGCGGCGAATCCCGTGCCGAAAAGCCGTCAGCATCCGCAGCTGCGGCGAACCTGCCCGAGCGCAAGCAGCGCCGTCGCCGTTCCACCCGCATCTCCGCCGAGGGAGCGCTTTCCGAGGCCGTGGTGGACGAAAGCCTGGCCCAGAAGCATCGCAGTCCCATGGAGCACCGGCTCCAGGAGGGGGAGAAGGCAGAGTCCGCGGTCAAGTCCAAGGGCCGGGAGCAGTCTTCGTCCCGTCGTCGCAGGCGTCGCAGGCGCGGCGGTTCGGCAGGGGGCGAAGGGGCCGAGGCTCCCGTGCGGGAATCCGGCGCCGCATCCGGGAAGGCCGGGAAGCCGGCGTCTTCCGAGGCGGGGTCGTCCCGTTCCGCCAGGCCGGGAAGGAAGTCATCCGGCCTGCGTAACGGCGGGGATGCCCGTCCCAAGCAGGAAGGGGCAGAGGCAAAGCAGGAAGGATCCGCGCCGTCACGTCGCAGGCGTCGCAGGCGCGGGGGATCCGGACGCTCCGGATCGGGTGCCGTAGAAGGCAGCGGAGCTCAGAAGGGAGCAAGCAGTGAGGGCTAACCAACCGCTTTTGAACGACCTGTACCAGCTGACCATGGCCCAGGGCTACTGGGAGCACGGCAAGCTGGAAGACCAGGCGTGCTTCCACATGTACTTCCGCGACTACCCCTTCAAGGGCGGCTACGCGGTGGCCTGCGGCATGGCGCAGCTGGCGGAGCTGGTGGAGGGCTTTACCTTCTCCGATGAGGATATTGCCTACCTGGCGGAGCTTCCGGCCCCCGCAGGCGGCAAGCTGTTCAATCCGGAGTTCCTGGAGTACCTGCGCACCATGGAGCTGACCGTGGACGTGGATGCCGTGCCCGAGGGTACCATCGTGTTCCCCCGGGAGCCCATGGTTCGGGTCACGGGTCCCATCCTCCAGTGCCAGCTGCTGGAAACGCCCCTTCTGAACTGCGTGAGCTTCCAGACCCTCATCGCCACCAAGGCGGCCCGGGTCTGCGCCGCGGCCCAGGGCCCCGTGGCCGAGTTCGGCCTGCGTCGCGCCCAGGGAGCTGTGGGCGGCGTGTGGGCAAGCCGCGCCGCGGTGGTGGGCGGTTGCTCCAGCACCTCCAACACCCTGGCAGGCAAGGAGTTCGGGATTCCCGTTTCCGGCACCCATGCCCATTCCTGGGTCATGAGCTTCCCCGACGAGCTTTCGGCGTTCCGCGCCTACGCGGAGTCCTTCCCCAACAACTGCATCCTGCTGGTAGACACCTACGACGTGGAACAGGGCGTGCGCAACGCCATCACCGTGGGCCTTGAAATGCGCCAGCGGGGCCAGCGGCTCATGGGCGTGCGCATAGACTCCGGCGACCTTGCCTGGCTTGCCAAGATGGCCCGTCGGATGCTGGACGAAGCCGGCCTGACCGACTGCGGCGTGGTGCTTTCCAACGACCTGGACGAGTTCACCATCAAGTCCATCCGCGACCAGGGCGCTCCGGTCATGTCCTGGGGCGTGGGCACCAAGCTGGCCACTGCCTTTGACCAGCCCACCCTGGGCGGCGTGTACAAGCTTTCCGCCACCCGCCAGCCGGGAGGGGAGTGGGTCGACAGCCTGAAGATATCCGGCACCCTGGCCAAGCTGACCATCCCGGGCGTTCTGGACGTGCGGCGCTACTACGATCAGTCCGGAACCATTGCCGGCGACATGATCTTTGACTGCAACACCGGGGTGGGACAGGACCAGATCATCGTGGATCCCTGCGATGACCTGCGGCAGAAGGACCTTGCCGGCAAGACCTTCCGCACGCTGCTGGAGCCTTTGGCGCGGAAGGGCCGGACGGTTCTTCCTCCCCAGTACCGGGACGCCATGCAGGCCAAGGAGCGCACCCAGGCAGGGCTGCAGAAACTGGACGAATCCCAAAGGCGCATGTACAACCCCCACACCTACCCCGTGGGCATGGAGCGCAGCCTGAACCTGCGTCGCCGGGAGCTGATCAAGAAGCTGAAGGGAATCAAGTAGCGGTTCTTCCCTCAAGTCAACGCAACCGCTTCAAACGAGTAGAAAGAAGGCGCATACCCCGTGATCCGAGTCATAACGGATTCCACCTCGTCCATTTCCGCTGCTACGGCAAAGGAGCTGGGCATTCAGGTCATCACCCTGTTCGTGAACCACAACGGCGTGGAGCATGAGGACGCAGCCATGGACCTGGAAGCCTTCTACTCCCAGATCTACCAGATGATCAACAACATTCCTCGTTCCAGCCAGCCTTCCCAGCTTGCCTTCGAGTCCGCGTTCGAAGAAGCCGCCCGTGCGGGGGACCAGGTGCTGGGCCTGTTCATGAGCAGCGGCCTTTCGGGCACCTTCGAAGGGGCCCTGAGGGCGGCGCGCAGCGTGGCGGCCCGCAACGCCAGCTTCACCTATGCGCTGGTGGACACGCAGAGCTGCGGATACGACGAAGGCTGGCCCGTGATCGCCGCGGCCCAGGCTCGCAACCAAGGGCTTTCCCTGATGGAATGCGTGGAGGTGGCAAAGCGCAGCGTCTGCTCCACCCGCTTCCTCTTTGCCCCCGAGTCCCTGACCTTCCTGCAGAAGGGCGGTCGCATCGGCAGGGCATCGGCGCTTCTGGGCAACCTGGTCAAGATCACCCCGGTGCTCACCGTGCGGGACGGCACCGTGCTCACCGCGGCCAAGGTGCGTACCCAGAAGAAGGCCATGGCCCGTATTCTGGAGCTGCTGAAGGAAGATATGGACCGTTGCGGGCTGAAGAACATCAAGGCCCACTACATCGGGCTGAAGGAGCCGGCGGCAAAATGGGCTCGGGAGCATATCGATCCCTTGGTGGGATTTAGCGTGGATGTGGTCCCCGTCAGTCCCGTGGTGGGTCTGCACGTGGGCCCTGCGGTGGGAATCGCCTACGAATGCTGCAGCCCTCTGGACGGAAAAATGGTGGAAGCCCAGGTGCCTGTGGTGCTGTCCGCCACCTGTTAGGTACAATTTGAGCACTGCGCGGGAAGGAGCGTCCTTTCCGCACGACCCATAGAAGAGGAGACCCATGAGCCGACGTTGCAATCTGATCTTGGATTCCTGCTGTGACCTGCCCTATAGGATCATCGACCACGAGGGCGTGACCTTTGTCCCGTTCCCCTACGTTACCTCCGACGGGGAGCATCTGGACGATATGTACCAGAGCATCACCCCGGAGCAGTTCTACGGAAGGATGCGGGCGGGCGAAACCTCCTCCACGTCCCAGATCTCCATGCCGACCATGATCGAGCTGTTCACGGAAGCCGCCAAGAAGGGCGAGCCCACGGTGTACCTGTGCTTTTCCTCCAGCATGAGCGGCTCCTACGACGTTGCCTGCATGGCGGCGGATACCGTGAAGGAAACCTATCCGGATGCCGAGCTGTACGTGGCCGACTCCGGCCTGGCGTCCATCGCCGAAGGCCTGCTTGCCCACGAAGCCCTGCGCCAGTGGAACAAGGGCCTGACTGCCCGGGAGCTGAAGGACTGGATCGAAGAGGCACGCTACTACGTGAACTGCCGCTTTGTGGTGGAGGACCTGGAGGCTCTGGCTCGCGGCGGCCGCCTGCCGGCCATCGGCTCTTATCTGGGCTCCAAGCTGGACATAAAGCCCCTGATCACCTTCGACTCCGAAGGCAAGCTGACGCTGGTGGGCATGGTCCGCGGCAGGAAGAAGGCCCTGAAGCAGATGGTGGAGTTCTTCCAGAAGAACTTCGACCCCAACCAGGGCGAGCACACGGTGATCGTGGGCCATGCGGATTGCCCGGAAGACGTGGCCCGCTTGAGGGAAAAGCTGGAGGCCACGGAAAACGGCTCCCAGGCGGAGTTCATCGAAGGCACCATTGGCCCGGTCATCGGCTCCCATGTGGGCCCGGGCATGTTCGCCTTCACGTTCTGGGGTCCCGACCGCCGCAACAACGTTTCCCTGACCGACCGCATCGCACGTCGCGTGAAGAGCGAGTAGGGGGCTTTCATGGCACAGGGATTCTTCTACGCGGGATACGATTTCTTCGGCGACCTGGTGCAGGAGCGCCTGGCGCAACAAGGATGGGTCAGGACCGCCGACGTTGCCAGCGCCAAGCTGGTGGTGACCTACTGCTCTGGCATCCAGGAGCATGAGGACACCTTCTACGACGAAGGCGGCATCATGAGCTCGGTGCTTCCCGGCACGCTGCTGGTGGACCTGACCGCCACCACGCCGCGGATGTCGCGCGATCTTTCGGTCATTGCCAAGAGCGGCGGCGTGGTCTTTGCGGAGGCCCCGCTGGTGGTGGTCGACCCTTCCGCGGCGGAGCCCTTTGCCCATCGGGGCCTGGCATGCTTCGCAGCGGGCGAAAAGGCCGATCTGGAGCAGATTCGCCCCATCCTGGATCTTCTGGTGGGCACGGTGTTTCCCGCAGGTCACGAGCCCGGGTCCGCCGCGCTGGCCCGCACCACCTACACGGTGCAGGCCATGACCCAGATCATGGCCATGGTGGAAGCCCAGGCCCTGGTCCAGGGCGCAAAGGAGCAGCTGGGTGCCGGCATTGCCCCCCAGGGGGCCGCAGGCGCCATCACCCCCATGGGCACGGCGGTTGCCAAGGCCATTGCGGAAGAGCGCTTCAGCAACGGCTACACCGTGGAGATGATGGTCGCGGAAGCCAAGGCCGCCCTGGAGACTGCGGACGAGGCATCGCTGTTCATGCCCATCATGGAAGCGTGCCTGCAAGTCCTTGACCTTATTGTCATGGCCGACGCCGGATCCATGAGCCCTGCCGCCATTTCCCTGGTCTACGTTGAGCCGGAGGTGGCCGCGGCCCACGGCCTGAACTGGAAGATGGCGGAAGACGCCCTTGCCCAGCAGGCCATGGACTGCCTGTGCGATCATGACTGCGATTGCGATGGAGATTGCGGCGATGACTGCACCTGCGGCCATCACGGAGACGACGGACGGCGCGGATCTGCGGATGACGAAGATGACGACGATTCCCCCTTCCGGGACGACTATGACGGCTGGGGAACCCTTCGCTTCGACGATGACGACGACTGGAACTAGGCGTGGATCGTCTGCCTGCGAAACACGATGCTTGCCAAAAGGGCGCTGACCAGCAGGTTCGCGCCCTTCTTTCTGATTCCTGCGATTGGTGCCCCAGGGCCTGCGGGGCGAACCGTCGGGCAGGGGAACGGGGCGTCTGCGGTGCAGCGGACGAGCTGCGCATTGCCCGCGCCGCCCTTCATCACTGGGAGGAGCCTCCCATCAGCGGAAGCTCCGGCAGCGGAACGGTGTTCTACTCCTTCTGCCCCCTTCGCTGCGTCTACTGCCAAAACCACCGCATTGCCCTGGGAAGCTCCGGGGCCAACGTGTCCTTTGACCGCCTGGTGCAGATCTTCCTGGAGCAGCAGGATCGAGGGGCCCTGAACCTGAACATGGTCACCCCCACCCACTATGCCCCTGTGATCGCCGCGGCGCTCAGGCAAGCCCGTGATCAGGGTCTTTCCCTGCCGGTGGTCTGGAACACGGCGGGGTATGAAACAGCGGAGGCCGTGAAGGCCCTGCGCGGGGTGGCAGACGTGTTCCTGACCGACTTCAAGTACGTAAGCGCCGCCACGGCGGCCGCCTATTCCCATGCCCCCGACTACCGGGAGGTGGCCCTGGCGGCCCTGGACCAGATGGTGGCCCAGGCGGGACAGGCCCGCTTCGACGATTTCCGCGGGCAGCCCCGCATGGTCAAGGGAGTGCTGGTGCGCCACCTGCTGCTGCCCGGGCATGTGGAGGAGTCGAAGCAGGTCATGGAGCTGCTGTGGGAACGCTACGGCAACAAGGTGCTGTACTCGGTCATGAACCAGTACACCCCGGTGCTTGACCCCCAGGACCCGGCGGCCCTGCGCCATCCGGAGCTGCTGGTGCGTCCGACCAGCCAGGAGTACGAGCAGCTGCTTGACTTCGTGGACGACCTGGGGCTGGAAGACTACTTCTGGCAGGACGGGGAAGCGGCGCGGGAAAGCTTCATTCCCGCCTTCGACCTGGAGGGCGTTCGGTAGGGCCAAGCGCACTGCGCGTTCGAGCCCTGGGTTGCCGTCCCGGGTGATCGGTGCTGGCTTCGCCCCGCACCTGGGTCGTTGCTCGCTCGCCTTAGCCCCCTAGTACGCGGCGGTGACCAGGCCGCTTTCGGTAATGATCTTCTCCAGCTTGGAAATGTACTCCAGGACCAGGGGGGAAGGCTTGCGTTCGTTGTGCATGATGTAGCCCACCCTCATGACCACGTCCACGTCCAGGGGAATGGCCACGATGCCGGAGTGCATTTCGGCGGAAAGCACGCCGGTGGAAAGGGTGTAGCCGGGGCCGTGGGTGAGCAGGTTGGTCAGGGTCCCGCGGTCGGAGTAGGTTATGTTCTTGGAGTGGGGGACGGAGGCCAGCGGCTCCTCGGCAAAGTGGAAGGAGTTGGCCGTGCCCTGCTCGAAGGAGTAGCGGGGGTAGTCCTTCAAGTCCTCGGGGTGAATGATGCTGCGCCCCGCCAGGGGATGGTGGTCTCCCACGAACACGTGGGCCGCCGCCTCGAACAGCAGGGTAAAGGAAAGGTTGGCCTCCTCCAGCGCCCGCACCAGCACCCGCTCGTTGAAGTCGTCCAGGTAGATCAGGCCCAGCTCGCTGCGGAACTCCCGCACGTCCTCAATGATTTCGCCCGTACGGGTTTCCCTCAGGGTGAAGTCGTACTGGTCTCCCTGGAATTCGTTCACCAGCTCAAGGAAGGCCTGCACGGTGAAGGCATAGTGCTGGGTGGAAATGCTCAGGCGGTTGTGGTGGGATGTCTTGCGGCTGGCGTAGCGGTTCTTCAGCAGGTCGGCCTGCTCGATCATCTGCCGGGCGTATCCCAGCAGCTCGGTTCCGTCGTTGGTCAGGGTCAGGCCGCGGTTGGAGCGGATGAACACCTGGATCCCCAGCTCGTTTTCCAGGTCCTTGATGGCCATGGAAAGGGTGGACTGGGAAACGTAGAGCTTCTGGGCTGCGGAGTTGAAGGATCCGTAGCGGGCTACCTCGATCAAGTATTTCAGCTGCTGCAGCGTCATGGCTACTCCTGTTCGGCGTCTTGGACGACCCTTGCCCGGCAGGCTGGTCGGGCTCTGCGGGACCGGTCTGCCGTTCCTCCCGCGCACTGCCCCAATCTGCCGAATAGGCATCCAGGGGGCGAAGGAAACATGCATAAATTTTATTCATTATGGAACCACAAAATGCTATCAATTATTTCGATAACAGACTGGCACATTATTGAATAATGGAATGCATTGAATTGCCCTGGGCAACGTGGTTTCATAGCAACGTTGATTTCTGCGCAAGCAATCAGGCGCTTCGCCACGTCTTTTTCGAAAGATCGCAGCTAACGGACGTGTTCCGTTGGCAAGGCGCGCGCTTTACCTGGGAAAGGAGCCAGCATAATGGCCAAGAAGAACATTCCATACGATCAGAAGTACTACGATCCGGAAATCGAGTGCATGCCCCGGCCCGAGCTGGAGAAGCTGCAGCTTGAGCGACTGAAGGAAATGGTGGTCTTTGCCTACGAGAACGCCCCCTACTACAAGCGGGAGTGGGACAAGGCCGGCGTGGATCCCTACGGCATCACCTGCCTGGAAGACCTGCAGAAGTTCCCCTTTATTGACAAGAAGACCGAGCGCGAAACCCAGGGCGTGGGCAGCTTCTTCGGCGAGCTGTGCGCCGTGCCGGAGGAGGACGTGGTCTTCATGGCCACCAGCTCCGGCTCTACCGGCGTGCCCACCATGAGCCCCTTCACCCAGGATGACTTCGACCTGTGGCAGATGACCGAGGCCCGTCTGTTCTGGCAGGCCGGCATGCGCCCCACCGACCGTTACGTCCACGGCCTGAACTTTGCCCTGTACGTGGGCGGTCCGGACGCCATCGGTGCCCAGAACCTGGGTGCCACCGCCATCTGGGTGGGCGCCGTTCCCTCCGACCGCCTGCTCTTCGTGCTGAAGCAGTACCAGCCCACGGTGATCTGGACCAGCCCCTCCTACGCGTGGCAGCTGGGCAACAAGGCCATCGAAAAGGGATACGACCCCAAGGTGGACTTTGCCATCCACACCATCATCGTGGCGGGCGAGCCCGGCGGCTCCATCCAGTCCACCCGTGAGTCCATCGAAAACCTGTGGGGCGCCAAGGTGGTGGACTTCTTCGGCCTGTCCGACATCTACGGTGCCTGCGCCGCCATGTGCGAAGCCAAGGACGGCCTGCACATTGTGGAGGACCAGATCCTGGTAGAGACCGTGGACCCGGTCACCGGCGAGGTGCTGGAGCCCGGCTCCCGCGGCGAGCTGGTCTACACCACCCTTATGAAGAAGGCCCGTCCCATGATCCGCTTCCGCACCGGTGATATCGGCTATGTTTCCAACGAAACGTGCGAGTGCGGCCGTACCCTGGGCCGCATCCACATCCTGGGCCGCAAGGACGAAATGTTCATCGTGGGCGCCGTGAACGTGTTCCCCACCGACGTGGAGTACGTGGTCCGCGCCGAGGAGGGCCTGACCGGCGAGTACGTGATTCGCGTGTACACCGAAAACTTCACCACCCGCTACGAGGTTTCCGTGGAGCGCGCCGCCGGCAGCGAAGAGCCCTACGATGCCGTTTCCCGCCGTGTGGAGGCTGCCCTGAAGGCTCATTGCGGCGTGCGCCCCGCCAAGGTGAAGGTGTACGATGCAGGTAAGCTGGGCGCCGAGTCCGAGCACAAGGCTTCCCGTTTCATCGACGAGCGCTAATTCCGCGGATTGGAGGATCTTCCCATGTCTAAGACATTTGCCGTTTCCGGACAGCACTACCTGTTCGATGTCCAGGCCTTTGCCCATACCATCCTTGCCCTGGGCGGGGATTCCTACGAGTACGCCCTGCGCGACCGCACCACCCAGGGGGTCATTGACGACGTGGCCCAGGGCGTTTCCGAGCTGGGCGTGCTCATGGTGACCGACGCCACCAAGGAAACCGTGCTCTCCGCCTTGGAGGAAGCCGACCTGACCTTCACCGAGCTGGCTGAGTCCAGCCCCCGCATTGCCCTGGGTGCCAGCCACCCGCTCTCCAATGCGAAGAAGCTGACCCTGGACGACCTGGCCGACTGGCCCTACCTGTACTTCGAGCAGGAGCCTGACGCCAGCGCCGCCTTTGCCGAGGAGGCCCTGGGAGACGTGCCCCGCGCCAAGTCTATTGCCTGCACCGACCGCGCCTCCCTTTCCGAGCTGGCCACCGCCATGAACGGCTACACCGTGACCAGCGGCATTCTGGTGGGCATCACCGACGGCGGCTCCCTGACCACGGTGGAGCTGGACACTCCCGTGAAGCTGCACCTGGGCTACGTGACCTGCAAGGACCAGGAGCTTTCCCGGATTGGCCAGCGCTTTGTGGCCAACCTGCAGAAGAGCCTGAAGCTCTACGCCCGGTTCTAGGAACCTGCCCGAAGAAGTGCGGCGGCCCGCGTCAGAAGCGGCCTCACCGATTTGACCAAGGGGAGCGGCTTGTCCGTTCCCCTTCTTGCGTACACTGACGGTATTCCTTTCCCCCTACGAGTAGGACGGTTCATGATCGAGATCCTGTGGCACGGTCGCGGCGGCCAGGGCGCCTTCACGGCGGCCCGCCTGCTGGGCGCGGCGTGCTCCTTCACTCCAGGCCGCTATGCCCTGGCCTTTCCCTCCTTCGGCCCTGAGCGTCGCGGCGCTCCCATGCGGGCCTTCACCAAGCTGGACTCCCGGCCCATCGGGGATCGCAGTGCGGTGGAGAAGGCGGACTACGTGGTGTACCTGGACCAGACCCTGCTGGCCCCCGGCTGGGAGCAGGAGCTCAAGCCCGGCGGCAAGGTGCTGGTGAACGCCAAGGGCGCTTTTGCCGATGAGCGGCTCATAGCCATTGACGCCGACGGCATTGCCCAGGAGCTGCTGGGTCGCCCCATTCCCAACACCGTGTTCATTGGTGCGCTGGCGGCGCTGTGCCCCCAGATCGACCCCCAGGATGCCAAGGAGGCGGTGCGCCAGTACATGGCGCCCAAGCTGCACCAGGCCAACCTGGCCGTGATCGACCGCGTGGCTTCCACGGCGGGGGAGTGGTCCCAGGCTCGGGGAACCCGGGTGGTGGAAGGCGCCGAAGAGGCTGTGGGCCAGGGGGACCCCTTTGCCCAGGCTCATGCCTTTGCGCGCCGCATACCCACCTTGCGTCAGGCTGACCTGGATCCTGCGGTCTTTGCCCGCACCACCTGCTGGGATGCCGGGCATCTGGTCAGTCGGAACGCGGGCTGGCGCCAGGTCCGTCCCGTGATCGACGTCGCTGCCTGCACGGGATGCCTGGTGTGCTACATGCAGTGCCCCGACGGCACCGTGTACAAGCGTGCCCAGGTGGATCAGGGCCAAAGCCCCGTGGGCATTGACCTGGACTTTTGCAAGGGATGCGGTATCTGCGCCCGCTGCTGCCGGTTCGGGGCCATCCGCATGGTTGACGAAGCGGTTGCCCGTGCTGCCTCCCAAGGCGCCGTGGTGGAAGGAGCGCAAGCATGAGAAGGTTTCTTTCCGGAGACGAGGCCTTTGCCGAGGGCGTGCGCCTGGCTCGGCCCCAGGTCATTTCCGCCTATCCCATAACCCCGCAGACCGTGGTGGTGGAGCGGCTTTCCGAAATGGTGGAAAGCGGCGCCCTTAAGGCGGAGTACCTGCACGTGGAAAGCGAGCACACGGCCCTCTCCGCCGCCATGGGCGCAAGCGCCACGGGCGTGCGCACCTTCACCGCCACCAGCAGCCAGGGACTGCTCTACATGGCCGAGGTGCTGACCTATGCGGCGGGCGGGCGGTTCCCCATAGTCATGATGAACGCCAACCGCTCCACGGCGCTGCCCTGGAACATCTACGGCGATCAGCGGGACAGCCTTGCCCTTCTGGACCACGGATGGATCCAGGCCTATGCGGAAAACAACCAGGAGGCGCTTGATCTGGCCCTGATGTCCTACGCCGTGGCGGAGGATCCGCGGGTGAGCACGCCCTTCATGGTCAACCTGGACGGCTTTGCCCTGACCCATACCTATGAGGCCATCGACGTGCCTGCTCAGGAGCAGGCCGATGCCTTTCTGCCGCCCTATGCCACCAAGAACAAGTTCGACTTCCAGAACCCGGTGAACATGGGCTATTCCGCGGGACCGGAGTTCAACCCCTACTACAAGTACTACGAGCACGCGGACATGAATGCCGCGTCTTCGGTGATCGATGAGGTGGAGGAAAGGTTTGCCCAGGTCATGGGCAGGCGCTACACAGGCATGATCGAAGCGCTGCACTGCCAGGACGCAGACGTGGTGCTGGTCACCCTGGGCTCCATCACCGGTCTTGCCCGCTCCGTGGCAGACGATCTGCGCCATCAGGGGCAGAAGGTGGGCGTGGTGAAGATCCGCTATATGCGCCCCTTCCCGGGATCCTTGATTGCCTCCGCGGTGGCGGGGGCCAAGGCCGTGGGCGTGCTGGAAAAGGACGTTTCCTTTGGCGCGGAGGGCACGGTGTTCACCAACGTGTGCTCGGCGCTGCAGCAGGGGGCAGCGGCGGTTCCCACGGTGAACTTCGTGGGCGGCCTGGGTGGAAGCAACATTTCCGCCGATCAGATCAGGGGGATCTTCGCCACCCTCCAGGACCGCGCCGCCGGGGCCAGCATGTCCCGTGTGCAGTTCCTGGGAATCGACTCCCTGGCAGACGCAAGGGAAGGGGAGGTGCGCTAGATGACCGTGAACGCCAAGACCATTGCTCATGACGAGTTCTTCTACGGGCACAAGGCCTGCGCCGGCTGCGGGGGATCTTTGGTGGTGCGCCAGGCCCTGAAGGTGCTGGGCCCCAAGACCGTGTGCGCCCTGCCGGCGGGCTGCATGAGCGCCGTGGGATTCAACTTCCCCCAGCTCTGCTTTGCCAACAACGCCATGATCACTCCCTTTGCCGCAACGGCTGCGGTGCTGGGAGGCATTCGCGCGGGCCTGTGTGCCCAGGGGCTCGATCCGCAGGAGTACCAGGTGGTGGGCTTTGCCGGTGACGGTGGCACGGCGGACATAGGACTGCAGGCCCTTTCCGGCGCCATCGACCGCGACGACGACATCATCTACATCTGCTACGACAACGAAGCCTACATGAACACCGGCATCCAGAAGTCCAGCCTGACCCCCTTTGGCGCCAAGACCACCACCACGCCGGCGGGCAGGAACGCCCATGGCTGCCTGACCAGCAAGAAGAACCTGTTCGAGGTGGTGGCGGCCCATGGCATCCCCTATGCCGCCACCGCCAGCATCGGCTACCTGAACGACTTCCTGCGCAAGGTGGAGAAGGCTTCTGCCATACGGGGGACCAAGTACATCCACGTGATCGCTCCCTGTCCTACCGGCTGGGGCCACGGGGTGGACCAGACCGTGGACATTGCCAAGGAAGTGGTGGACTGCGGCCTGTGGTACTTAGCCGAGTACGAAGGGGAGCAGGTGTGCGGGCGCACCGGGGGACGCTATACCCTGAACCGCAACCCCAAGGAGTTTTCCAGCGTGGAGGACTACCTGCGCAGGCAGGCCCGCTTCCGCGCCCTGACTAGCGAAGAGGTGGCCCAGGTCGTTGCCGGTCGCGATCGCAAGTGGGAGCAGATGCGCCGGGATTGGAGCTAGCGGGACCAAGGCGTACGCCAACGCTTCCGCTAGCTCGTGGAATCGGGCAAAAGCCGGCGCTTCCGTGACGTCGCAGCAGCGGGGCAAAAGCCGGCTAGCGCTTGCTCACCAGGGAGGGCAGCACCTCCTGCACCTCCGTCAGGTTCTTCCAGAACCGCTTGGGCATGAAGTGTGTCCTGAGCTCCGGGTTGTAACGGGCGTCGATGGATACGCTGCGGTAGAACAGCCGCCAGGCCTGCTGCATCTGCGCTTCCGTGCGCGCTTCGGTGGGAAGTCGCTCCAGGAACGCCTGGTCGTTTACGGAGGCCAGGTACCAGCCCGACCCGTCGTAGATGCCTGCCAGATGGTGGACTTCGTCGTAGATGATGAAGGCCTGGGTGTTGAAGCGCCCGGCGAAGTGGTCCATCACGAAGGGGACCAGGTTGCCCCGGGGGTTGCATTGGGCAAACCACAGCCCTCCCTCCAGCTCCCTGAAGCGCACGAACTGGAGCAGTCGCTCCTTTTCCATGGCCAGGAAATGGCGCTCTGCCAGCATGGGCTCCACGGCGGGATGCATGACCTGCCGAAGGCAGCTTCGTCCCTCCTTCATGGCGTAGCGGATGAAGCGATACACCAAGGTGCCGGCATCGGGACGGTCGGAAGCGCTGACCACCCGGCAGAGTTCGAATGCCCGGGTCCCCGCCTTTCGGCGCAGCCCCGCCTCTACCCGCTTTGCCAGCTGCACGTCGGTGGGTATGTCCCTGACCAGCTGTCCCAGCCGGGGTTGCAGTGCGTTCGATTGCAGCACGTCGGCGGGATCTTCGTGCAGGGCATAGGCTTGGAACACGGCGGTGAGCAGTCCTTCCAGGGTTCCGTCGAAGGCGTAGGCAAGGTCGCAGTAGGCTTCCGGGTCAATGTGAGCGCGGTTCGTCATGCCAGCGCCTCCTGCAGCTCCCGCTTCCATCCGAAGCTTTGGTCGGCAAGGGAGTCGAACAGGCTCATCTGTCCAGGCAGGGGCTTGTCTGCCCGGCGTCCGTGACGACCTCCGTCTATGGGGGCTGCCAGATAGGGGCGGATGTCCTCCGGCCTCATGCGCACCCCGGCTCCCTGGTGCTTGCCGGCACAGGTAATGAAGAAGCGGGCGCGCTTGAAGGCAATGCCCAGCTTTCTCAGCTCGTCTTCCCGCAGGCAGCAGGTGCGTCTGGCCTGTACGATCTTCCTTGCCCCGGTCACCCCTATGCCTGGAACGCGCAGCAGCATCTCGTAGGGAGCGGCGTTTACCTCCACGGGGAACAAATCCAGATTGTTCAGGGCCCAGTTGGCCTTGGGGTCCACCTGCGTGTCCAGGAACGGATGCTCCTGGTCGATGATCTCCCCCACGTCGAACTCGTAGAAGCGCAGAAGCCAGTCGGCCTGGTACAGGCGGTGCTCCCGGTCCAGCTGCACCGCATTCTGGGAGGGCAGGCGATCGTCCTGGTTCACCGGCAGGTACGCGCTGAAGAACACCCGCTTCAGGGAAAAGGAGCGGTAGAGCGCAGCGGAAAGGTTTAGGATCTGGTAGTCGCTTTCCGGGGTGGCCCCTATGATCATCTGAGTGCTCTGCCCGGCGGGCACGAAGGCTCGCTCCTTTCTGGGAGGCCTTCGGGTGCTCATGTGGGTGGCCTTCTTGCGCACCAGGGCGCGGGTTTCCTTGTCCTCGGCAATGCCGTCCCTGATCTGGCGCATGGGAGACAGCACGCTGCTGCGGCTCTTTTCGGGCGCAAGCAGGGCAAGGCTTTGGCTGCTGGGCAGCTCCAGGTTCACGCTCATGCGGTCTGCCAGCAGTCCCAAGGTGCCTACCAGTTCCGGGGAAGCCCCTGGCACCGCCTTGGCGTGGATGTATCCGCGGAATCCGTATTCGCCGCGGAGCAGGGAAAGGGTGCGGATCATGAGCTCGGTGGTGTAGTCGGGGGTCTTGATCACTCCGGAGCTCAGGAACAGGCCCTCGATGCAGTTGCGCCTATAGAAGGCCATGGTCAGATCAGCCAGTTCCCGCGGGGTGAAGGCGGCTCGCGTGACCTGGTTGCTGCAGCGGTTCACGCAGTAGGCGCAGTCGTATACGCACACGTTGGTCATGAGCACCTTCAGCAGGGTCACGCAGCGCCCGTCCGGGGTGAAGCTGTGGCAGATTCCCGCGCAGGTGGTGCTGCCCAGCATGCCCTTGGTTGCCTTGCGGTCGATGCCTGACGACGTGCAGGCCACATCGTATTTGGCGGCGTCTGCCAGCACCTCGAGTTTGTCCAGAAGATCCATGGTCACCGCCAAATACGTACAACAGTTCGTGCGAATACCTGTTCGTATTGTACGTCCTGACGGCTGGCACGGCAAGGTAAAATCGAACAACTGTACCAAAAACGTTAGGGCAGGATGCTCCGATTTTCCCCAGGAAGGGAAGCTGCGCGGATGCGGCCGAGTCCGTCCGCTCCAAGCCTTTTCGCCAGCACTCCCCAGGTCATGCGGCTGTGCTACACTTTTCGTTAACTGTTTTCGTCCGCTAAGGAGTGGCCTGATGAGCTTGCACGATCGCGACGTTCTGTACGAGTACCTGCGCAGCATCCTGTACGACGAAGAGCCGCAGCAGCCCAACTTGAGCGAGCTTGATCCCGCCTATGCCAAGTTCGGCCGGGCGTTGCAGTTCCTTGACGCCTCCATCCAGGAAATGCGCTCCTATTCCGCCGACCTGGCGGAGGGGAACCTGAACGGGCCCAAGCCCCTGGAGGACAACGCCTTCACCCATAGCCTGCTGAAGCTGGAAGGCCAGCTGCGCAACGTCACCACCAAGGCGCAGCGGGCGGCGCGGGGCGACTACTCCCAGCACATGGACTTCATCCCGGAGTTTTCGGATGCCTTCAACAGCATCATGGACCAGATCGAGGAGCTGACCGAGCGGGCCAAGGCGTCCCAGGACAGCGCAAAGCGCGCCGGTCTGGAAATGAGCAGCCACGACTCCCTGACTGGCACCTACAACCGCCGCTACCTCATGGATCATCTGCGCACGTTCCAGCTGGCCGGATGGCCGGGCTCCCTGTGCATGGTGGACCTTGACGGGCTGGGGCAGGTGAACGACCAGTTCGGTCACGAGCAGGGCGATGAGTACCTGAAGCGCCTGGTAGAGCTCCTTTCCCGCAGCATCCGCGGCTCGGACACCCTGGCCCGCTTCGGGGACGACGAGTTCTGCCTGATTCTTCCCAACTGCCCGACTGCCGTTGCCTGCACCAAGATGGAGGGCCTGCTGGAGCGCTTTGCCTCCGCGGAGTCCCCGTATGCCTGCAGCTTCAGCTTCGGCGTGGTGGAGCTGGGCGGCCCCAATGCCGACCGCTCCGTGGACGACCTGGTGAAGATGGCCGAGCGGACCCTGTGGGACCACAAGCAGGCCAAGCGCCTGGCCCCGGCGGCCGCCCAGGGCGCGTAGCCCCTTTCGCAATCTGCCTTATTGGCCCGGCGGGGGATGACTGCGCTCTTCTTCGCCCTGTTGGTGCCGTACAATACCCCTACCAGCAACCGTATTCTGAAAGGTATGGACATGGAAGACTACAAGCGCGAGTTCATCGAGTTCATGGTAGAAAGCAATGTGTTGAAGTTCGGGGACTTTACCCTGAAGAGCGGCCGGAAGAGCCCCTTCTTCATGAACGCGGGCGCCTACGTCACCGGCGACCAGCTTCACCGCCTGGGCCTGTACTACGCCAAGGCCATCCACCAGAGCTTCGGCGATGACTTCGACGTGGTCTTCGGCCCCGCCTACAAGGGCATTCCCCTGAGCGTGGTCACCGCCATGGCCTACCACGAGCTGTACGGCAAGGAAATCCGCTACTGCTCCAATCGCAAGGAGGCCAAGGATCACGGCGAAGGCGGCAACCTGCTGGGCTATGCCCTGCAGGACGGCGACCGGGTGGTCATGGTGGAGGATGTGACCACCAGCGGCAAGTCCATCGACGAAACGCATCCCATCATCACCGCTGCAGCGAACATCCAGATCAAGGGCCTGATGGTTTCCCTGAATCGCATGGAGGTTGGCAAGGGCGGCGTGAAGTGCGCTTGCGATGAGGTGAGCGAAAAGTACGGCTTCCCCACGGCCTCTATCGTCACCATGGCGGAGGTGGTGGAGTATCTGCACAACCGTCCGTGCCAGGGCAGGGTGGTTATTGACGACGCGATGAAGGAGGCCATCGACGCCTACTACCAGCAGTGGGGCGCCAAGGAATAATCCCGTTTGAACTGCGGAGGCTATACGGTACAATTGCGTTGCGCATGGACTGCGCAACGTGCCGGCTTGGCTCAACGGTAGAGCAACTGATTTGTAATCAGTGGGTTGTGGGTTCGATTCCTATAGCCGGCACCATGAGTGTTCTGAGGGGCTCGCGTTCGCGTGGGCCCCTTTTGCTGGAAGGGGACGGCCATGTTGTCTGCTCTGTGCGTGGGCGCCGGGGGCTTTCTGGGCGCGGTGTTGCGCTATGTGCTGGGCTTGCTGCCTTGGCAGTCCGACTTTCCGCTGATCACCTTCTGCATCAACTTCGTGGGCGCCTTCCTTATCGGCGCCATTGCTGAATTCGCGTTCCAGCGGGTCGACCAGTTCAATCCGCAGCTGATCCTGTTTCTGAAGACCGGCTTCTGCGGCGGCTTCACCACCTTCAGCACCTTTTCCCTGGAGACTCTGACCCTGTTGGACAAGGGCCGTTTTGTCATGGCCGGCGCCTATGCCTTCGGGAGCCTGGCGGTGTGCCTGGCAGGCGTGATGGCGGGCCGGGCCCTGGTGCGCATGTTCCTTGCAGCCCCCGCGGTTTCTTAGCTCTAGGTGCGCCGACGGTCGGGTAGGCTGGATTTCGCCCGAATCGGGGCCCTGTTTTCGATTGTGAGGCTGAGGTCGCTGCTCCCTTTCGTCCCTTCAAGGGCATGGCTTGATGACCTGGGCAAACGCAAGCGGGCGAAATCGACGTCGCCTCCAACGGGCCGAGCCAGCCGCACAATCGCAATCGGGATCCGGCACGGGCCTGAAGCGCATGGGTCGTGCAAGCGGATCTTGCTTGGGAAATCGTTCGTACAACGAGTGAGTGCCATTGTGCGAACGATTCCCGATCGCCAAATCGTTCGCACAACGGGGGTTTTCGGGCGAAACAGCCCCGGACCTGCGTTGTACGAACGATTCGCGGCGGCCGTTTCGTTCGCACAACAAGCGGGTGCCATTGTGCGAACGATTTGCGGGACTCCGATTCAAGTCACCAGCCGTCGAGCCGCGGAGCCAGGCTGCAGGCCTGCGGCGTGGCCGAAACGCTCCCAACCTGCGCCTCTCTGCCGCAGCTTTCGCCCGAAACTCCGTTTGCCTACCGAATCACTAGACAATAGGGGCCTCCTTGGTACAATGCCAAGCGAAAGCAAATAATCGGACGCACAGCGGCAAGGCGGAAGGCAACTCCCTGACTCCCTTTCCGCTGGTCCCACGGGGGGTGGGGCCGCTGGCGCCGAAGAAAGTAGGAATCATGCTTGAACTCAAGAATCTGCGCTTTGATGTTCCGGCCGAAGATGGGAGACCTGCTAAGACCATCATCGACGACCTTTCCCTGACCATTGAAGACGATCGCTTCACCGTGATCACCGGCCCTAACGGCGGCGGCAAGTCCACCCTGGCAAAGCTCATCATGGGCATGGAAATGCCCACCGGCGGCCAGATCCTGCTGGATGGGGAGGACATCACCCACATGTCCATCTCCGAGCGCGCCAAGAGGGGCATCGGCTACGGCTTCCAGCAGCCGGCCCGCTTCAAGGGCATGAAGGTGAAGAAGCTGCTGGACATTGCCGCTGGTCGGAAGCTGCCCATGCTCGCTTGCAACGAGTACCTTTCCAAGGTGGGCCTGTGCTCTGCCACGTGGCTGAGCCGCGAAGTGGACAAGAGCCTTTCCGGCGGCGAGGTCAAGCGCATCGAGATCGCCACCCTGCTGGCCCGCGACCCGAAGCTGGCCATCTACGATGAGCCGGAGGCGGGAATCGACCTGTGGAGCTTCGACCGCCTGACCGAAACCTTCCGCGACATCCACCAGGCCCGGGACGGCCGCTCCATCGTGATCATCAGCCACCAGGAGCGCATCATCCAGCTGGCCGACGAGGTCATAGTGCTGCGGGACGGCAAGATCAGCGCCACGGGCACGCCGGACCAGATCATGCCCCAGCTGGGCTTTGCCCGCAAGGGCACGGGCTGTCCGCTGACCGAGCCCACGGAACTGCACAACACCGTCATCCCCACGACCTGCTAAGGAGGCAACCATGGCAGTGGATCTTTCCCCCATTGACGAAACCATGCTCAAGGAGCTCATGGGCCTGCATGGCATGCCTTCCGGAGCGTTCAACATCCGCAAGGACGGCCAGCTGGTCCGTCGCAGCTCCTCGGCGTTCATCGACATCGAGACCAAGACCGACAACCCCGGCATCGACATCCGCATCAAGCCCGGCACCAAGGGCGAAAAGGTCTACATCCCCGTGATCGTGACCCAGTCGGGCCTGAAGGACGTGGTCTACAACACCTTCTACATTGGCGACGACTGCGACGTGGAGATCATTGCCGGCTGCGGCATCCACAACGACGCCCATGATCCGTCCGAGCACGACGGCATCCACACCTTCTACATTGGCAAGAACAGCCGGGTGAAGTACGTGGAAAAGCATTATGGCGAAGGAACCGGCGACGGCGAGCGCATCCTGAACCCGGTCACCAACGTGGAGATGGAAGAGGGCTCCTTCTGCGAAATGGAGTTGAGCCAGATCCGCGGCGTCACCTCCACCGTGCGCGACACCAACGCCAAGCTGGAGGCCGGTGCCAAGCTGGTGCTGATCGAAAAGCTGCTGACCCACGGTGACCAGAAGGCCGAGTCCAACATGAAGGTGGAGCTGAACGGCGAAGACTCCAGCGTCCAGGTGATCTCCCGCAGCGTTGCCCAGGACAACTCCTACCAGGTGTTCAACCCGCTGGTCATTGGCAATTGCGCCTGCCGCGGTCACGTCCAGTGCGACGCCATCCTCATGGGCAAGGCCCGCGTCACGGCCATCCCGGGCATCGAGGCTGCTCACGAGGACGCCCAGCTGGTGCACGAGGCCGCCATCGGCAAGATCGCTGGCGACCAGATCGTGAAGCTCATGACCCTGGGCCTGACGGAGGAAGAGGCCGAGCAGGAGATCTTGGAGGACTTCCTGTCCTAGCTCGCTGTACGGCACGCCTCAGGGCCGCTGGCTTTTCTGGGGGCGCTGGTCTGGCAGATCGTCAGGGCGAAACGGACTTGCAAGCCATGGGCTCGCAGTCTGACCCAACAAGAAGGGGACCCCGCGGGGTCCCCTTTCGTCATGCTTGCGATTGCCCCGGCCAGGGCAAGGATCCTAGAAGTTCCAGGAGTTCATGTAGGCGATCTGCTCCTCGGTGAGCTGGTCGATGGCCACGCCCAGGGTCTCCAGCTTCACGCGGGCAACGCTGTCATCGATGGCGGCGGGCACGTCGTAGACCTTCTTCTCCAGCTCGTTTGCGTGCTGGTACAGGTACTCGGCGGCCAGGGCCTGGTTGGCAAAGGACATGTCCATCACCGATGCGGGATGGCCTTCGGCGCAGGCCAGGTTCACCAGGCGGCCCTGAGCCAGCACCACGATCTTGCGGCCGTCCTCCAGGGTGTACTCCTCCACCAGGGGCTTCAGCTCCACCTTGCTCACGGCATGCTCCTCCAGCCAGACCAGGTTGATCTCGGAGTCGAAGTGGCCGGAGTTGCACAGGATGGCGCCGTCCTTCATGTTCAGGAAGGCGGGCTCGTCCACCACCTTGCAGTTGCCGGTCACGGTCACCCACACGTCAGCCTGCTTGGCGGCCTCGGCGGCGGGCAGCACCTCGTAGCCCTCCATGTAGGCTTCCAGGGCAGCCAGGGGATCGACCTCGCACACGATGACCTTCATGCCCATGCCCTTGGCGCGCAGAGCCAGGCCGGAGCCGCAGTGGCCGTATCCGCTTATGACCATGGTGCGGCCGCACAGCAGGCGGTTGGTGGCGCGCACGATGCCGTCCAGAGTGGACTGGCCGGTGCCGTAGTGGTTGTCGAAGAAGTGCTTGGTGTTGGCGTCGTTGATGTTGAACACCGGATAGCCCAGGCTGCCGTCAGCCTCCATGGCCTTCAGGCGCACCACGCCGGTGGTGGTCTCCTCGGTGCCGCCGATCACGCCGGCCAGCTTTTCGGTGAAGCGGGTGTGCAGGGCGGTGTCCAGGTCGGCGCCGTCGTCCATGACGATCTGGGGATCGGTGCCCACCACGGCGTCGATGTGACGCATGTAGGTGTCGGTGTCTTCGCCGGTGATGGCGTACACGTCAACGCCGTAGTACTTGACCAGCGCGGCGGCGGTGTCGTCCTGGGTGGACAGGGGGTTGCTGGCGCACAGGGTCACCTTGGCGCCGGATGCCACCAGGGCGCGCATGAGGTTAGCGGTTTCGGTGGTCACGTGCATGCAAGCGCCAATGCGCACGCCCTCCAGGGGCTTCTCTGCCTCGAAGCGCTCCCGGATGCGCTCCAGCACGGGCATGTCCCGGGCTGCCCATTCGATGCGTGCCTTGCCGGCCTCTGCCAGCTCGATGTTGCGGATATCGCTCATGTGGTACTCCTGTTGCGTGGTTTTCGCCCGCCCCTTGCTGGGTGCGAGCGGGTTTTTCCATAGATTGAACAAGTCTACCACGGGTGGAAGCATCGACTATAGAAGCTTCTGCAAGGAGGTTGATCTTTCGGTCGTCTGCGACCCGATTGTGGACGATGGCGGGAATACATCAAATCACTAGAAACGACCGCGTTCGCAGGCCGTATAATCTTGTAACTTGCGTGTATGCGCGCAGGGACTGCTGCATCCGTGCGGGCACCTTTCGGGCGGCAGGCGAAACTCGAGCAAGGAGCGTAATACGGTGATTGGGCAGATTCTGGCGCAGATGTCCTTTGTGGACGTTTTCAACATCTGCGTGTTTCTGATCTTTACGTTGTGCTACTTCTACCAGATCGTCTACGTGTTCGTTTCCCTGACCCGCAAGCCTCCCAGCAGGGATGCGAAGGCGAACCACCACTACGCAGTCCTCATTTCCGCGCGAAACGAAAGCGCGGTGATTGCGGACCTGATCCGGAGCATCCGGTCCCAGAACTACCCCCAGGAGCTCATCGACATCTTCCTGGTGGCCGACAACTGCACCGACAACACCGCCGAGGTGGCCCGCAACGCCGGGGCCGTGGTCTACGAGCGCCACAACAAGCAGAAGGTGGGCAAGGGCTACGGCCTGGAGTACCTGATCGAGCACATCTGGCAGGACTTCCCCGATGCGCCCCATGAGGCCTACTTCGTCTTCGACGCCGACAACGTCCTTGACGTGAACTACTTCAGGGAAATGAACAAGACCTTCGATTCCGGCGCCATTGCCTCCACCAGCTACCGTAACTCCAAGAACTACGAGTCCAACTGGATTTCCGCAGGATACGCCACCTGGTTCCTGCGCGAGGCCAAGTTCCTTTCCCAGGCTCGCTTCACCCTGAACACCAGCTGCGTGATCAGCGGCACCGGCTTCTTCATTTCCACCGAGGTGATCAAGCGCGAAGGCGGCTGGAAGTGGCACCTGCTCACGGAAGACATCGAGTTTTCCGCCAGCACCATCCTGCGGGGGGAGCGCATTGCCTACTGTCCCACCGCCATCCTGTACGACGAGCAGCCCGTCACCTTCCGCGACGCCTGGAACCAGCGCTTCCGTTGGGCGAAGGGCTTCTACCAGGTGTTCTGGCACTACGGCGCACGGCTGCTCAAGGGGGCGCTGTTCGGGAAGAAGGGCACCCGCTTTGCCTGCTATGACATGCTCATGACCATTTCCCCGGCCATGCTGCTGACCATCATCACCGTGACCTTCAACGCCATGATCTTGGTCTTGGGCTCCATGGGTCTGATCACCCTGGGCACCGCCCTGACCTCCTCGGCGTCGTCCATCTTCTTCTGCTTCTTCAACTACTCCCTGTTCATGTTCCTGTTCGGCGTGCTGACCACGTACACCGAATGGGATTCCATCCATGCCAAGAAGTCCAAGAAGATCGGCTACCTGTTCACGTTCCCCCTGTTCATGCTCACCTACATTCCCATCGCCCTGGTGGCGCTGGTGAAGAAGGCGGAGTGGAAGCAGATCCGCCACAACATCTCCGTGGACGTGGACCGCTTCGCCACCGCTGCCGAACGTCCCTCCGAAGGCATGCTGACCCAAGGCGCCAACGACTCCGAATAGCGCTTCTTCCGCCTGCTGGCCCAGGCGCCAACGGTTCCGAGCAGCCTCCTGTTCTGCCTGCCGCCTTCCGCGCTCGAGCGGCTCGGCTTTCCCGCGTAGCCGGCCTTGCATGGGGTTGAATGGCTCCAACTTCCCGTTCCGCCTGCTCATACCCGCAGGAAGGTGACGCACCATACTTGCTCCACCCCCAGGTCCTTCAGGGCGGTGGCGGCGGAAAACAAGGTCGATCCCGTGGTCATGACGTCGTCTGCCAACAGCACCCTTTTCGGGGGCGAAGGTGCAGGCGGGCTGCGTCGGCCAGGACCGCAACGGGCTTCTTCGCTTCGGCTGTTCTGGAACACCTGCCGCATGTTTGAAAACCGCTGGGTGCGGGAAAGCTTTCGCTGGTCGGTGCTATGGGGACGGGGGAGCAGGCCCCTTGCCGGCAGGTTGCACAGCTTGCCCAGGTGCTCCGCCAGCTCCTGCCCATGGTCGAAGCCCCTGCGCTTCACCGCCGCCCTGGTCGCGGGAATGAAGGTGACCGCCTGGCAGCGGCCTACCCATTCCGGCGTCAGGGAGTCGAACATGAGCCGCGCCATGACGGGCCCTAGATCCCGAGCGCCGTGGTCCTTGAAGGCCCGGGGTATGCGCGAGCTTCGGGCGTTGAACATGAGGGCGCTGGTGCAGCCTTCGAAGGGAAGCGCTCCGTAACCGCCGGCTTTCAGCATGACGGGGTTGCACTCCGTGCACTGAAGGCGCCCGAAGGCGGCGCCGCAGATGGGGCATGCGCGCCAGGTGTCCAGGTAGGGCAGGTCGTGCCGGCAGGAGCTGCAGAGTACCGATCCAGGGCGGTCGCACACAGCGCAGCGGGTGGGCCAAAGGGCCTCCTCCACGCAGTCCTTGGTCAGGAGCGCCAGATCGCGTATGTTGGTGATTGCGTCCATGGGAAGAGCCTACCAGCGCCACCTTTCGCGCATCGGGACCTTTTCCCTGACTGCTCTGCACTGGGTTGCGCATGCATTCTGCATGGAGTGCGCGTGTGGTCGGCTTGCGTTGCGACTGGGTTCGTCTTGGCGTCCCTTCGCGTTCGGCGCGGGTTGCGGGTGGGTTCGGTTTGAGGCGCCCATGCGCTCAACCGGGGGTCCAGCTGGACTTCGCCCCTTGCCTTATTCTCGGTTTCCAAGGATTTTCATACGGTCCAGGGGATGCTTCGTTCGTGGATAATCCGTGCTGCTTATTTTGAGCTGGCCGCGTCTGGTATAATCGAAAGGCTTTTCCTGGGTCTGTAGTTGCGAGGAAGCTCGAAAGAGCCGCCTTCAGTCCATGACAGACGCGGTCAAAGGGATCCACGTAAGCCGGCGGATACGTCCGTCGCGCGATCATGGCGCGTCCTAGAGGTAAGTCGCACCGCTCGATTACCTTACCTAACGCGGCAAAGTGTCGCGCGGGCGAGAGGGTACCAGGTTCACGCTTGGCCCCAGTGCGCGAGTGTGGGGGCAAAGACTAGGTCAGCCGGGAAAAGCTACAAGGAAGGGCGAATGGAAGGCTTGAATATGAAGCGTTG
This sequence comes from Eggerthellales bacterium, assembly GCA_029006935.1. Taxonomy (GTDB): domain Bacteria; phylum Actinomycetota; class Coriobacteriia; order Coriobacteriales; family Eggerthellaceae; genus SUG1186. Next base: position 30,669 of record JAQXGX010000183.1, read on the forward strand.
GGGAATGGCCGTGGCCGTGGCAGCAGCTGCGCTGTGCGCTCTGCTGGCAATGGCGGGCTGCACTGCGGGCGAAAAATACACCCCTCAGTCGAAGGATGCCGTTGTCTCCACCCCGGTTATCGGGCAGGAGGGCGTTCTGCGCGTGGGCGTGAACACGGGAAACCCCCCGCTTGCGGGCCAGACCTCCGAGATCGTGGGAATCGACGTTGACGTGGCCTCCGCCTTGGCGGACGAGATGGGCCTGAAGGTCGAGATCGTGGACGTGGGCACCGAAGCCGTGGACTCCCTGGAGAAGGGGACCGTGGACGTGGTCCTGGGCGTGGCTTCCAGCACCTCTGACAAGAAGATGTGGAAGTCCTCCACCTACCTGCCCACCGCCGTGGCGCTGTTCGCCACCTCCGCCGATGCGGGCATGCCCACGAAGGGGGACGGCAAGAAGATTGCCAGCCAGGCCTCTTCCATGAGCGCCTATGCGTCTACGGAGGCTTTCGGCAAGGCGGCTGTTCGCTCCTCTGCGGATCTGCAGAGCGCCTTTAACGAGCTTTCTGCCGGATCAGTGGATTATGTTGCCGCAGATGCGGTCATCGGCCACTATGCTGCTAACACCTCGGGTCTTGACGTGACCGTGGTGGGTCTGGTGGACAAGGCCGCGGGGTACAGCGCCGGCGTGCTGGCGACCAACAAGGATCTGTGCAGCCAGGTGAAGAGCAACCTGAAGGCCTTAAACGATGGCGGCGTCATCGCTGCTATCGAGAAGAAGTGGCTGGGCTCGGCCCTGGACCTTTCTCAGCTTCAGGTGGCATCGGCTGACAAGGCAAAATAGCGCTGCCCTTGCGGCCTTTGCGGGCGCAGTCGAGCATGAAAACGTCAGGCCCGTCTGGAGGGATTCCAGGCGGGCCTTCTTATGTTCGGGCTGCGGATTGAGGGCTTGGCTTTGGCCGGGCTGTTGGCGGGCTTGCAAGCCAAGGGGTTCGCAGGCAGCTTATTCGCCCTGCAGCTCCTGCTCGCCCTGGCCGGCAGAGCTTCCCAGCAGCTCCACCACCTCCCAGTCCAGCTTGCTGTCTTCGATGATGGCGCTGTTGCCCACCACGCAGCGGGGACGGTCCAGGGTGCAGGCGGCAACCGTGTCAGCAAGGCCGCGCACCTGGTCAAGGCTGGCGTCTATGACCTGCTGGCGGGTAATGGGCAGGACACGGGGGTCGATTCCCGCCAGGTGCCAGCCCGTCTGCCTGCGGGCCATGTCTCGCGGCTTCATCGGCGCGTCAAGCCCGGCAACGGTGCTGACCACGTACCCTTCCAGCTCCCTTTCGTCCAGCTCCAAATGCGCCAGCCAGGAAGCTGCCTGCTGGAAGCGATCGATGGTTTGGTCCAGATGGGGGTCGCGATAGGAGTAGAAGCGGGTGTTACCCAGGCGCGTGGAGGAAAAGCCCGTGCCATAGGCCCCGCCCTTCACGCGGACCTCGTTCCACAGGTAGTCGTAGGTAAGTATGCGGCCCGCCAGCAGCCAGGCGCCGTGGAAAGGAGTGTCCTCCACCAGCCTGCGGTCAAAGCCCACGGATGCGTAGACCACGTCCGAGGGCACCGTGAAGGCTTCGTTGCGCACCTGCGGCTTAGGGGCCGAAAGAACGTCGGGGGCCTTCGGCAGGGTATTCACCCCGGGGGCGAAGCGCTCCTGCGCCTGGGCAAGGGAGGCGTTGAAGGAGTCCAGGGCCTGCTGGGTGCCGGTGAAGCTGATCAGGCAGTTGGCCGGGCGCAGGATCAGGTCCCGCAGCTGCCGCAGCTTCTGCACCAGGGAATCGGCGCGGGCGCTGAAGTCGCTTAGCAGGTCGCACAGGAAGCGGTAGTACTCGATGCCTCCCAGCTGCTGGCGCAGCACGCCGGCGGGAAGATGGTAGGATGCCACCCTCCCAATGGCCACGCTGTGCCCGTTGTTCATGATGGACTGCTCCATGGCGGCCTTCTTCTGCGCCAGGAGCCCCCGGATCTTATCCGCGTTGTCCAGGTCCGTGGCGTACAGGATTTCCTGAGGCAGCTCGGCCAGATGCTCCACCTTGCTTTCCAGGGCCGATGAGCTCACCACCAGAACGGGCAGGGGATGATCGCGGTCGTTCTTGTTCTCATGCACCTCGGCGAACAGGTTCAGGTTCCCCAGCTTGCTCTGGATAGCGGTGTCCAGGGCGGCCGCCGTGTGCTCGGTGGTGTCCAGCTGGCTCAGCACCGATGCCAGCACGGTCACGTAGGGCAGGTCTTCGAAGGGCACGCATTCCAGACCGAAGTAGTGGTAGGCGTAGGCCAGACCGTGGGAGGGGATGCGATGGTGCAGGCAGCGTGCCGGGCCGCAGGCGATCAGGTCGGTGGCGGGCGGGTCGGGCGCGGGGCCTATGTCCGCCACGCCCAGCCGCGGCAGGGTTGCCTGGGCCTGGGGGGAGTCCGGCTGCTCCTGGGCGGCGCGCAGGGCAGCCACAGTCCGGTCGATGCGGGCGAAGTCTTCGTCCGTCAGCTCCTGCTCCTTCAGAGCCAAGCGCTTTGCCGTAGCGCTTTCCGGCATCTGGTCCGGGCTGACCGGGACCAGCTCCGCCCCGGCGGCGTGATCGTTTTCCAGGAAGAGCTCGCGGAGCAGCTGCTCGAAGTAGCCGCTGTTCAGCTGGGTGCGCAGGAAGGCGAACACGTCCTCGTAGCGCAGGTAGTCAAAGGCCAGGTCGTCGTGGTGAAGCCAGCCCGTCAGGGCGGCAATGGAAAAGGCCACGCCGTCGGACATGCCGAAGTTGCGCTCCCGCATGACGAACTCGGAGTGTGAAAGCGCCGCTTCCACCAGCTCGGGGTCCAGGCCGTTTTCCAGGATGCCGCGGACCGCTTCCTCCACCGTGGTCTTCACCCGCTTCCCGGCGTCGGGATGCAAGCCCCGAATGACCAGGACCACGTAGGGCTGGGCCACGGAGTCATCCAGGTAGCTCAGCACATCGGCGCCCAGGTCAGCGTCCAGCAGTGCCCGCTTCAGGGGCGCTTCGTTGGAACCGGCAACGGCGTCCAGCAGAATGTCCGTGGCTATGAGGCGCGTGCGATCCCGGATGCTTCCCACCACGTATCCCAGCATCATCTGGGCGTTCTCCGGGGCGGTGGCCATGGGCACGCGGTTGCCGAAGCTGGTCACGGGCTCCTGGGTCCCCAGGGGGTTGGGGTCTCCCGCATCGGCATTCAGCTGGGCGAAGGGGGTCAGGTACTCCGTGTCCAGGAACGCAAGGAAGCGCTCCAGGTCAAGGTTGCCGTACAGGGTCAGGTAGCTGTTGCTCAGCTTGTAGTGCCGCGCGTGGGTGTTCAGGAAGCCTTCGTAGGTCAGCTCGGGAATGGCCTCGGGAGTGCCGCCAGACTCGAATCTGTACGCAGTCTGGGGGAACAGCTGGGCGCTCAGGGCGTCCTGCAGCACCGACGAGGGATCGGAAAGCGCGCCCTTCATTTCGTTGTAGACCACGCCGTTGTAGGTAAGGTGACCGTCCTTGCGCTCAAGGTGCCAGCCTTCCTGCTGGAAGATCTGCTCCTTGCCGTAGATGGCCGGGTTCAGCACGGCGTCAAGATACACGTCCATCAGGTTCAGCAGGTCGGTTTCGTTGGTGCTGGCAACGGGATAGACGGTCTTGTCCGGGAAGGTCATGGCGTTCAAAAACGTTTGCATGCTGGTCTTGATCAGGTCCACGAAGGGCTCCTTCACCGGGAACTTCCGGCTGCCGCACAGCACCGAGTGCTCAAGGATGTGGAACACGCCGGTGTCGTCGGCGGGGGGAGTCTTGAAGCCTATGGAGAAGGCCTTGTTGTTGTCGTCGTTTCGCAGGTACAGCAGACGTGCCTTGCTGGCCTGGTGGCGCAGCACGTAGGCGGTGCCTTCGATTTCGGGCAGCTCCGCGGACCGTTCCACTACGAACCCGTGCGTGACCGTGCCTTTTTCAAGCTCCATGTGATCTCCGTTCCTGATGCCAAGTGTTAGGGTATTCTGGCTATTTTCCCACAACCGCAGCGTCTGCATGGGCTCGTGGCCTATAATCGGGCAAGCATTTGGAAGCGGCAGAGCGCGGGCGCGTGGGGCCCCGGATGGTTTCAGCCCGCTGGAAGCCTGAGCTTTTGACGTGGGCTGTTGGTATGGGCTTTGGCGCGGATCAAGACGATGGGAGCAGCAATGGAGCAGCAGGGCAGGTATTCTCGCATTCAGGTGGGTTCCAGCAACCAAGATCAGGTGATCTACGCAGGTGCCTGGCCCTGTGAGGGGGGCTCCGCTCCCTCTTCGGCCGGGGCGGAAGGGTCCGCTGTCCAGGTTCAGGTCGAGGTCGGGGAGGGGGCTGGCGCTCCGGCTTCTGCCCAGGTCGGGGAGGGGGCTGGCGTTTCGGCTTCTGCCCGGTCCCAGAAGGCTTCACCGGCTGCAGCTCGGTCCCAGGAGGCCCCCAAGCCGGCTTCTCCCAGGGGGCGAAAGACCGCGGATCCGACTCTGGAGGATCTGGAGGCGGAGCCCATGTCCGGCCTGCAGAAAGGGGTGCTGGCCGCTGCCGCTCTTTTCGTCGCTGCCTTCGCCCTGTACTGGTTCGTGATCCGTCCCATGGGGCTGTGATCTCCGGCGCGGGTGAGCTGGGACGCGCCCTGGGCTCCCTGCGCTTTGTTTCTGCAGCGCGGGTGCGCAGGTGCCCGCATCACTGGTGGCGGCCACTTTCCGTTCGGGGCTAAGACTGGATCCGTTCAGGTGGGCGAGACTCGGGTTTGCCCGGAGTCATGATTGGGTCTGCTCAGGTGGGCTAAACCGGGCCTACGAGGCTCAAGTGCGGGTCTATGCCAAATTGACAGCGACCCTCCGATTTCGGGAACACGAGCCCGCTTTCGGCACCCGAATTGCCACGGGCCTGAAGCTCTCGGGTTGTGCGGACGAATCCTGCTTGGGAAATCGTTCGCACAACCATGGGGTCCATCGTGCGAACGATTCCCGATCGCCAAATCGTTCGCACAACGGGGGTTTTCGGGCGAAACGGCCCTGGACCTGCGTTGTGCGAACGATTCGCGGCGGACGTTTCGTTCGCACAACGACGCGATCCCATTGTGCGAACGATTTGCGGGATGCGGGCCCGCCTTCGGTGCACAAATTGCCACGGGCCGGGAGAGCCCGCCATATGCAAGCGACTCGTGCTAGTGAAAACCGGGAAAAGGATCCAAGACGCATCCGTTCTTTTTCCAAGTAGCTTGCGTTGTTTTCCCAGATAGCGTATATTACTTATCAAGTCCGCGCCTGGTTCCCCTTCAGTGAAAGGGGTTTTTGTCATGGCCGACTTCATCTCTTCTTCTCTTTGCAAGGGCCGTCGCATTCGTCTGATCGAAACGCTGCAGATCAGACCACGAGCCCATCTTGTCACCCGACTCATGCATGAGCGAAACGTCCCTCGGTTCATCGTGGCGCCCTTCGGGTTCGGAAAGACCCACCTGGCGCTCGATTACGCCCAGACGGTGTTCAGCCTGGAGCACGTGAGCTGGATTGATGGACGCAGCCCTTGCTTCCTTCGTGACCTTGATGGAAACCGCCTGGTCGATCGGCTCATGGAGTTGGATCCGTCCCTTGCCCTGGTGGTGTTCGACGACATCCCCCGTCTGAGCTCCGCCCGCGCCGACGAGTTTTCCCACGTCATCGACGAGCTGCTCCTGCGCTCCTGCGAGGTGCTGGTGGTCACCACGCCGTCATGTGACGCCTACTCCCGCCGCCACACCGACCGCATCCGCATCGGCTGCGACCAGCTGCTGGCAAGCGAGCGGGACAGCGATTGGACGCCGCGGCTTGCCGACGGCCCGGATCACCGGCGTATCCCCCTGCTGGCCTGGGGACCGCAGGATGCCGCCGACCAGCTGGTGATGGGACTGGTCCAGGAAGACCTGCCCGACGAGGTCATCCTGGCGCTGTTCGCTCTGCTGGCCCTGGGCTCGGGCAGGGTGGAGGACCTGCGCTTCCGCTTTCCCGACCTGAGCGAGGACGCCCTGCGGGTGCTGGCCCGGCAGTATCCCGCCCTGGGTCTGTCCGATGACCTGGAGTCCTTCGAGGCCGTGGAGGTTTCCGTTTCGGCGCTGCGGCGGGCGTTCCTTGCCCGCCTGGATTCCCTGGCCCTTCGCTCCCACCAGCACGATCGCAGCCTGCTTGCGGCATCGGCGGCCCAGGCGCTGCTGGACGCCAGGGACCCTGCCCGGGCCTGCGACCTGATCCGCGCCTTCTGCCCGAGCCGCTTCGCCGCTGACTGGCTGGCCCTTCACCTGGACCAGCTGAGCGGCATCGAGGTGGTGGCGTCGGTGGGCCTGCTTTCGGAAGCAGCTGCCGTTCCCAAGGGGACCGATGGGCAGAAGGCGGTCCTTTCCCAGGCGTGGCGCTTCTACCTGATGGGTCTGAACGAGCTGGCGGCCGAGCGCCTTTCCCGCCTCCTGGGCCGAACGAGCCTGGCAAGGCCTGTGCGCGGATGGGCTCGGTGTCTTGCGGTGGTGGTGGCCGAAACGGATCGGGCGGTAGTCCTGGCAAGGGCCCTGGACCAGATGCTTTCTCCTCAGGACGGCAGCGAAGAAGATCCCGCCGATGCCCCCGATCCAGACCAGCCGATGCAGGTCCTGGGGACGGCCTGGGGCGAATGGACCTTCGTGGCTCGAGCCCTTACGGCGCTCATCTGCCAAAACGCCGACCCCGATGCGGTATGGAACACCCTGGACCCGACCGGCATCTCCCCGGCGTGCGCGGATCTGGTAAGCGCTTTGCTGCTGGACCAGGGCAGCGTTTCCGCCGCATCCTACGCCTGCAGGCGGGCGGAGGGGCTTTACGGGCGAAAGGACCTGGCATCCAGTCCCGCCCTGGCCCTTGCCTGCGTGCACTGCATCAACTCCCCTGATCCCAACGTGCGCGCCTGCGCTTTGGGAACGTCGCCTCGGGCCATGGAGCTCATCGTCTGGGCGGAAGAGGAGCTGAGCTCCCAGGCATGGGCCTTCCGCCGCGCCGCATCCAGCCCCGGGGAGGTGTCCCGCCCGAACCGACGTAAGCTGGCCCTTCGCAGGACCTTGAAGGAGGAGCGGGAGCAGCGCCACGTGCCCCTGCTGCGCATCCGCCTTCTGGGCGGCCTGACGGTCTGCCTGGACGGCCGCGACATCACCGGCGAGTTCCTTCGTCGCCGCAAGGTCAGCAGGCTGCTCTGCCTGATGGCGCTGAACGTGGGAAGGGAGGTGCCTCGGGAGCGGGTGGTGCAGGCCCTGTGGCCGGAAAAGGACTCCCGAACGTCGGTGAAGAACCTGTACAGCGTGTGGTCTTCCCTGCGAAGTCTTCTTTCCGTGGGCGAAGACTGCCCCTACCTGGAGCGCTCCCAGGGAGGCTTTCGGCTGGACGGTGCCAACGTGACGGTGGACGTGAGCCAGGTCAGGGCCCTGTGCCGCCCTCTGCTTCTGGAAACGCCCGATCCCGAGGGGTGGCGGTCCCTGCTGGCGGACTTCGACGAGCTGGTCACCGGCACGCTGCTGCCCGCCGAGTCCACCTGCTCGGCCATCCTTCGCGAACGGGAGGCCCTTGCTACCCGATTGGTGGATGCGCTGTTGGCATCCTCGGAAAAGCTGCTGGACGCCGGCCAGGTGGACCTTGCCCGGGAGTATGCCGCCCGCGCCTTGGAGCAGGGGCAGGAGCGGGAGGACATCTACTATCTGAACATGCGCTGCCTTCTGGCATGCGGGAAGCGGGAGGCTGCCATAGACATGTACTTTCGCAACCGCACCTTTCTGGCGGAGAAGCTGGGAATAGACCCTTCCGCAAAGATGGTGGAGCTGTACCGCAGCATTCTGGAGGACGAAGATCCCAGCTGATCCGCTCCGCCGCCCACTGTCCGCTTCCCTTGCCCGGTCGACCGGGGTTGCGATGCGGATCTGCCGCAAAGGGGCCGCTGATAGGGGATATGTGTAATTCCCCGACGGGAATAGCGGGTGTGGTAGAGTTAAGCTCTTGCAACTGAATATGATGTTCGAACGCAACTATATCCTAGAGAAAGAATAACAAATGGCAGGTTTCCTTTCTAAGCTTCTGTCCTTCGGCGAAGGCAAGCAGCTGAAGAAGTACAACGCCCAGGTGGACGCCATCAACGCACTGGAGCCCACCATGAAGGCCAAGTCGGACGAAGAGCTCCGGGCCATGACCTCCCTCTTCCGCGAGCGGCTTGAGCGGGGGGAGGACCTGAGCAAGGTCCTGCCCGAAGCCTTCGCGGCGGTGCGGGAGGCAAGCGTGCGCACCCTGGGCATGCGTCACTTCGACGTGCAGCTCATCGGCGGCATGGCACTGCACGAGGGGCAGATTGCGGAGATGCGCACGGGCGAGGGCAAGACCCTGGTCTCCACCCTTGCCGGCTACCTGAACGCCCTTCCCGGCAACAACGTGCACATAGTCACCGTCAACGACTACCTGGCCAAGCGCGACAGCGAGTGGATGGGCCGCATCTACCGCTTCATGGGCATGGACGTGGGCCTGATCCAGAACGGCATGAGCCCGAACCTGAAGAAGCCCGCCTACCTGGCCGACGTCACCTACGGCACCAACTCCGAGTTCGGTTTCGACTACCTGCGTGACAACATGGTCACCCGCGCCAACGGCCGGGTGCAGCGGGGACACCACTTCGCCATCGTGGACGAGGTGGACTCCATCCTCATCGACGAGGCCCGCACCCCCCTCATCATCTCCGGCGCTGGCAGCCAGGCGGCGGACCTGTACAAGTCCTTCGCCCGTGTCATGCCTTCCCTGAAGCTGGGCGAGGACTTTGAGATGGACGAGGCCAAGAAGACCATCCACTGCACCGAGGTCGGCCTTGAGCGGGTCGAGTCCGCCCTGGGCATCGACGACCTGTACGCCGACCCCTCCGGGCGCCTGGCCAACCACCTGCAGCAGGCCCTGAAGGCCCAGTTCCTGTTCAAGCGGGACGTGGACTACGTGGTCATGGACGGCGAGGTCAAGATCGTTGACGAGAACACGGGCCGTATCATGGAGGGCCGCCGCTGGTCCGAGGGCCTGCACCAGGCCATTGAGGCCAAGGAGCGGGTGCGCATCCGGGAGGAAAACCAGACCCTGGCCACCATCACCCTGCAGAACTACTTCCGCCTTTACCAGAAGCTTTCCGGCATGACCGGCACGGCCATGACCGAGGACAAGGAGTTCCGGGACATCTACAAGCTGCCGGTCATGGCCATTCCCCCCAACCGCCCGGTCCAGCGCGTGGACAACAACGACCTGGTCTACCGCACCATCGACGCCAAGTTCAACGCGGTTGCAGACGACATCGCCCAGCGCAACGCCGCGGGCCAGCCCTGCCTGATCGGCACCGTGAGCATCGAAAGCTCCGAGCGCCTGAGCAACCTGCTGGACAAGCGGGGCATCCGCCATCAGACCCTGAACGCCAAGAACCACGAGCGCGAGGCCCATATCGTGGCCCAGGCCGGTCGCGTGGGCGCGGTGACCATTGCCACCAACATGGCCGGCCGCGGTACCGACATCCTCCTGGGCGGCAACCCAGAGGAGATGGCCAACGACCTGCTGCGCCAGTGGGGCTGCGATCCCGATCTGGAGGAGGGCGCCCCGGTGGAGGAGGGCGCCATGGCCGCTCCCACCCAGGAGCAGCGCCAGAGGGCCCTGGAGCAGTGCAAGGCCCTGTGCGCCGAAGAGCACCAGAAGGTCGTGGATCTGGGTGGCCTGTGCGTTATCGGCACGGAGCGCCATGAGTCCCGCCGTATCGACAACCAGCTCCGCGGCCGCGCCGGCCGTCAGGGCGACCCCGGCGTGACCCAGTTCTACCTTTCCCTGGAAGACGACCTGATGCGCCTGTTCGGCGGCGAGAACATGATCCGCGTGTCCAAGATGATGGAGAAGACCTCCGTTCCCGACGACATGCCCCTTCAGGCCAGCATGGTAAGCAAGGCCATCGAGTCCTCCCAGCGCCAGGTGGAGACCATGCACTTTGCCGCCCGTAAGAACGTGCTGGAGTACGACGACGTCATGAACCTGCAGCGCAAGGCCATCTACGAGGAGCGCAACGCCATCCTGGACGGCAAGGACCTGACGGAGAAGATCGATGCCATAGTGCGGGACTGCGCCGCCGGGGTGGTGGCCGAAAACTGCGACGCCCGCTCCGCCAGCGACGACTGGGACACCCGCGCCGTGGACCTGTGGGTCGCGGACATGACGGGTCGCAGCGACTTCCGCACGGATCAGGCCGACCACGACGACGAGGCGGAGGTCCTGTCCGAGTGCATAGTGCGCTACCTAGAGGACGCGTACGACGAAAAGCAGCGGCTGCTCACCGAGCCGGTGATGAGGAACCTGGAGTCCCAGATCATGCTGCGCATCATCGACACCCGCTGGATGGCCCACCTTTCCGAGATGGACTACCTGAAGGCCGGCATCCACCTGCGCGCCTACGGTCAGCGCGACCCCCTGGTGGAGTACAAGCAGGAAGCCTACCTTGCCTTCCAGAACCTGACCGGCGGCATGTACGAGGACTTCCTGCGCACGCTGCTGCGCCTGCAGGTGGCGGTGACCCCGGCCCAGCCCGATGACGATCCCCAGCCCCTGCGCAACGTCAGCTACTCCAACCCCGAGGCATCCCTGGAGTCCAACATGGAGGCCACCTCCCGGACCGCATCCGGTCCCGCAGGCATGCCGCCGCAGGCTCCCCAGCCCGAGGCCGCCAAGCCCAAGACCTACGTGAAGGACAAGAACGACCCCTATGCCAACGTGGGCCGAAACGAGCCCTGCCCCTGCGGCAGCGGCCTGAAGTTCAAGAAGTGCCACGGCCGCTAGGAACCGGGCCTTCTCAGACCACGAGGAAGCAATGAGCGAAACAGACCTGAAGAGCATCGACGAGCTGGCAGGGCGCGTGAGCGACGCCCACGCCTTCCTGCATATTGACGAAAAGACCATCCGCCTGGCGGATCTGGACCGTGCCTGCGCGGCCCCGGGGTTCTGGGACGACGCCTCCCATGCCTCCGCCGTGTCCAAGGAGGCGTCTTCCCTGCGGGACGTGATCGCCGAGTACGATCGCGCCGTGGCGCTGCTGGAGGACGCCCGCACCGCCCTGGACCTTGCCCAGGAGGACCCGGATTTTGCCCAGGAAGCCCAGGAGGAGGCCGCCGAGCTGCTGGGCCAGCTGGGGCCGCTTCTTGATGAGCTGGAGGTGACCAGCTGGTTCACGGGCCAGTTCGACGACGGGGACGCCATCGTTTCCATCAATCCCGGCCAGGGCGGCCTGGAGGCCCAGGACTGGACGGAGATGCTGTTCAAGATGCTGACCCGCTACTGTGACTCCAAGGGCTGGAAGGTGCGGGTGCTGGACACCGTGGCCGGGGAAGGAATCGGCCTTGACCGTGCCAGCTTCCAGGTGGAAGGCCGCAACGCCTACGGCATGCTCCGCAGCGAAAACGGCGTGCACCGTCTGGTGCGCATCAGCCCCACGGACCTGAAGGGGCGTCGTCAGACCACCTTCGGCGCCGTGGAGGTGCTTCCCGTCCTGCCGGACTCCATCGAGGTGGACCTGGACCCCAACGACGTGCGGGTGGACGTGTACCGCTCCAGCGGCCCCGGCGGCCAGTGCGTGAACACCACCGACTCCGCCGTGCGCCTGACCCACCTGCCCACTGGTATTGTGGTGACCTGCCAGAACCAGAAGTCCCAGCTGCAGAACAAGGAGGCGGCGTTTCGGGTGCTGCGCTCCCGCCTGTACGAGCTGGAGGAGAAGAAGCGCGCCGCCCAGGTGGACGAGCTGCGGGGAGACCAGATGGCCAACTCCTTCGGCTCCCAGATCCGCAACTACGTGCTCTACCCCTACCAGATGGTCAAGGACGTGCGCAGCGGCGTGGAGACCAGCAACGTGGACGCGGTGCTGAACGGCGACCTGGAGCAGTTCGTCATCGGGTACCACAAGTGGCGGGTTTCCCAGTAGCCGATCCCAGCCCGCTTCTTCGCCTGCCATCCGCTCCCGAAGCCGTGATGCAAGGGGCTAAACCTTCTTCGAGCCGTTCCTTGGTTCCAAGGGGCGGCCGTTTTGCGTTATGATGGGCGCGTCTGTGTAGTTTCATGCGGGGAGGCAGGGGAATGGTTCTAACCCAACTTCAATCAACGGCGACCCAGATGCGCCGGGACATTGTTCGAATGATCGCCGAGGCAGGCAGCGGGCACCCAGGCGGGTCCCTTTCCTGCATTGACGTGCTGACGGCGCTGTACTTCGGCGACGTGCTCAACCACGATCCCGCCGACCCGAAGAAGGCAGATCGCGACTACTTCTTCCTGGCCAAGGGCCACGCGGCTCCTGCCCTGTACGCCACCCTGGCCCATGCCGGGTACTTCCCGGTGGAGGAGCTCATGACCCTGCGCAAGCTGGGCACCCGCCTTCAGGGCCATCCCGACTCCAACCAGCTGCCGGGAGTGGAGGTTTCCACCGGCTCCCTGGGACAGGGCCTGTCCATTGCGGCTGGCACCGCCTGCGGCCTGAAGCTGCAGGACCTGCCGGGCACCGTCTTCGCCCTGCTGGGTGACGGCGAATGCGAGGAAGGCCAGGTCTGGGAGGCGGCCATGTTCGCCGCCCATCGCCAGCTGGGCAACCTGGTTGCCATCGTGGACCACAACGGCCTGCAGATCGACGGCAACATCACCGACGTTTGCAATCCCGAGGATCTTTCCGCCAAGTTTCAGGCTTTCGGCTGGGACGTGACCACGGTTGACGGCCACGACCTGGAGGCTTTGATCCAGGTGCTGGGCCAGGCCAAGGCGGCGGGCGGAACCAGGCCCCATGCCATCATCGCCGAAACCGTGAAGGGCAAGGGCGTTTCCTTCATGGAAAACCAGGCGGGCTGGCACGGCAAGGCCCCCAATGCTGAGCAACTGAAGGCCGCTCTTTCCGAGCTGGCGGGCGAATAGGAGGATCCACCATGGTAAAGCTTGCAACTGCTGAAGAGGCAGCTCAGAAGAAGGCAACCCGCGCCGCCTTCGGCGCCACCCTGGCGGAGCTGGCCTCCCAGGGCCTGCCCGTGGTAGCGGTGGACGCGGACCTGACGGGCTCCACCACCACCAAGAAGCTGGCCGACGCCGGCTTCCAGGACCGGCTGTTCAACGCCGGCATTGCCGAGCAGAACATGATCGACGTTGCCGCCGGCCTGAGCCTGACCGGGCAGATCGCATTCACCGGCTCCTTTGCCGTGTTCGGCACCGGCCGCGCCTACGACCAGATCCGCAACACCGTGTGCTACTCCAACCTGAACGTGAAGATCGCCCCCACCCATGCGGGCATCTCCGTGGGTCCCGACGGTGGCAGCCACCAGATGCTGGAGGATGTTTCCCTGATGCGGGGCCTGCCCAACATGCGGGTCCTGGTTCCGGCGGACTACTCCGCGGCCTGCGCGGCCATCCGCCTTGCGGCCCAGACCCCCGGTCCGGTATACGTGCGCATGGGCCGCGCTTCCGTTCCCACCGTCTACGCCTCTGACGTGGAGCTGGAGATGGGACGAGCCTACGTGCTGCGGGAGGGCACCGACGTGACCATCGTCGCCAACGGCGTGGAGATCCGCGAGGCTTTGGCGGCTGCGGACCTGCTGGCGGAAAAGGGCATCTCCGCGGAGGTCATCGACGCCTTCTGCGTGAAGCCCCTGGACAAGCAGACCATCCTGGCCTCCGTTGCCAAGACGGGTCGTTGCGTGGTGGCCGAGGAGCACTCCGTCTACGGAGGCCTATGCTCTGCCGTGGCAGAGGTCCTTGCCCAGTGCAATCCCGTCCCGGTGGAGTTCGTGGCGGTGCAGGACCGCTTCGGCAAGTCCGGGGAATTCGACGAGCTTCTGGAGTACTTCGGCCTGGACGCCGCCTCCATTGTTGATGCTGTGGAGAAAGTGGCTCGCCGCTAGCCGACCTGATAGAATCACAACGTCTCAGTACAAAACAACTTGATCGGAGCATTCTGTGACGAATGAGAACATCCTGCAGGATGAGCTTCATCCTGCCGATGATACGAGCGCGCAGGCCCCCCAGCGGGGCCGCCACTCCGCACCGAATCTGACGGCTCAGCTTTCGGTTTCCCTGCCGAAGGTGGACCTGCCCAATGCGCCTCGCAAGGCGGACAAGCCCATCATCGTCTTCGACCACGTGAGCAAGGTCTACGATGCCCAGCCGGACCGTCCGGCTCTGAACGACATCAGCCTGCAGATCTATCCCGGGGAGTTCGTGTTCCTGGTGGGCCATTCCGGATCGGGCAAGTCCACCTTCATCCGCACCATCAACCGGGAGATCAAGGTCACCAGCGGCCATATCTACGTGGCCAACGAAGACCTTGCCTCCCTGCGCAACAGCCGTGTCCCGTACCTTCGCCGCAACATCGGCTGCGTGTTCCAGGACTTCAAGCTGCTGCCCAACAAGACGGTGTACGAGAACGTGGCCTTTGCCCTGGCGGTAATCGGCAAGGGACGCAAGGTGGCCAAGAGGCAGGTTCCCGAGGTGCTGCGCCTGGTGGGTCTTTCTGAGAAGCTGGACAAGTACCCCGACCAGCTTTCCGGCGGCGAGCAGCAGCGCGTCTCCATCGCCCGTGCCATCGTGAACCATCCCCCGGTGCTGATCTGCGACGAGCCCACGGGCAACCTGGATCCCCAGACGTCCCGAGGCATCATGGAGGTCCTGGAGCGCATCAACCGCACCGGCACCACCATCCTCATGGCCACCCATGACCGCGAGATGGTGGACAACATGCGCCGCCGCGTGATCACCCTTGACCATGGCAACCTCATCGGCGACCGGGAGCGAGGAGTGTACGGTCTCAATGTCTAGCTTGATCTACTTCATCAAGGAGTCCGTGGTGGGCTTCACCCGCAATCTGTCCACCACCCTGGGCTCCATCATCACCATCTTCCTTTCCCTGCTCATCATCGGCGTGTTCCTGATGGCAGGCGTGGTGGTGGGCAACGTGGTGTCCTCCGTGGAAGACGAGGTCTCCATCACGGCGTACCTGGCCGACCAGGCCAGCGAAGCCGAGGTGGTTTCCCTGGAAAACTACATCAAGGACCTGGAGGGAGTGTCCACGGTAGAGTACACCTCCAAGGAGCAGGCCCTGAGCAACTTCAAGGAGTCCATGAACTCCAACCCCGACATCATCGAGCAGATGGGGGACGACAATCCGCTTCCGGCGTCTCTGAGCGTTCAGCTTTCCGAGCCCGAGCGGGTGGCGGAGGTTGCCCAGCAGATCCAGGAAAGCGAAACCTTCTCCTCCATCTGCGACAACCCCGATGATCCGGGCGAGTCCCTGAAGTACGGCCAGAAGACGGTGGAGAAGCTGTTCTCGGTGACCTCCTCCATCCGCAACATCGGCATCGCCCTGATCGTGCTGCTGATCTTCATCGCCCTGGTGTTCATCAACAACACCATCCGCCTTGCCATCCTCTCCCGTCGCAAGGAGATCGGCATCATGCGCCTGGTGGGCGCTTCCAACGGCTTTATCCGCGGGCCCTTCCTCATGGAGGCCATCCTGCACGCCCTCATCGGCTCTGTGCTGGCCATTGCCGTGGTGGAGCTGCTGCGCAGGTTCGCCCTGCCCCAGCTTTCCTCCACCCTGGCATGGCTGCCCCTTTCGGTGTCCGGCTGGACCATGCTGGGCATCTACGCGGCGCTGGTGGCAGCAGGTTTGGTCATCGCCCTCCTGGGCTCCGCCTTCGCCATGCGCCGCTACCTGAAGGCCTAGGCGCAGGGCGCGGGCCCGTTTAGCAAGGAGCAAATGCACGGTGAAGCACGTGGCAAGGGAATCCAAGGCCAATATCCAGCAGAATCCGGGCGGTCGCCATCAGGCGGCTGCCCGTCCTGCGTCCAGAAGGGACCGCATGGCGGAAAAGCGCCGCATGATGGCCTCCGAGCGCAAGGAGCGGGAGCGCAGGGCCCACCTGCGCTACGCCTGCGTTCTGGTGATCTCCATTGCCGTGGCCTTCCTCCTTGGCGTGGGGGTGCGGGGCAATATGGAGCTCATGGACTGGCTTGGGGTCGAAACGGAGGCCACCGCCACCCAGCAGACGTCGGGAACGGCGGTTTCCTCAAGCACCTACGATTCCTTCTCCGCCCGCATGGCGGAGGTGGAGTCCATCCTGAACAACGACAGCCTTGACTCCTTTGACCTGGAGAACACCACCAGCGAGCTCATGCGGACCCTGGCCTCCTCTACTGAGGACCCCTATTTCCGCTACTTCGACGAAAAGCGCTACGAGCTGTATGCCCAGGAAAACACCTCCAGCAAGTACAGCGGCGTGGGCGTGCTGTTCGCCGAAAAGGAAGGTCGCGCCTACGTGGCCGAGGTCTTTGCCGGATCCGAGGCGGAGACCAAGGGCATCCAGGTGGGGGATGTGGTGAGGGCCGTGGACGGGGACAGCACCAGCAGCTGGACCAACACGGAGGTGAACGCGGTGATCTCCGCCAAGTCGGGCGACGAGGTGAACATCACCTGGGAGCGCCCCGACTCCCCGGAAAAGAAGACCTTCTCCACTACCTTGAAGTGCCTTGAGCAGAAGCAGGCCAACGTGACCTATCGCCTGAGGGATGAGAAGGTGGGCTACGTGAAGGTGTCCCAGTTCACCCAGAACGCAAGCGAGCTGGTTTCCGGGGCCCTGAAGAAGCTGGATGAAAAGGGCGCCCGCTGCTTCGTGCTGGACCTGCGCAACTGCCCGGGCGGCTACCTTTCCCAGGCGGTGGACATTGCCAGCCTGTTCGTGAAGAGCGGCAACGTGGTCCAGGTGAAAACGCGTGAGGGGCTTTCCGAGCGTACCGTTTCAGGCGTCACCGCCACCGATGCCCCGCTGGTGGTGCTCGTCAACGGCCGGACCGCTGCCGCCGCCGAGGTGCTTGCCGCGGCCCTTTCGGACAACTCCCGTGCCACCCTGGTAGGCGCCAAGACCATGGGCAAGGGGTCGGTTCAAGTGGTCCAGACCCTGTCCTTCGGCGGTGCGGTGCGCTATACCGCTGCCTACTATCTGAGCCCCAACGGGCACGACATCAACTCCCAGGGAGTTTCCCCGGACTATGCGGTTTCCGGCGAAGACCTGCAGCTTTCCTATGCCTGCCAGACGGCGGCGTCCCTGGCAAGGTAGATTGTTCCTTGGCACGTAGAAGGCACCAGGTGCGGCGCACGCCGCGCAGCAACCCCGCGGGGATCATATCCGTGCATCCGGAAGGACATGGGTTCGTCTCCACCGCCGAGGGGGAGTTCTTCGTTCCCGCCTCTAAGGTCAACGGCGCCTTCGACGGGGACACCGTGGAGGTGACCCCTCTTCCCTACAAGGGCCAGACCCCGACTGCGCGGGTGGTGCGGGTGCTGGACCGGGCCTACCAGAGCATCGTGGGGCGATACGAGGTGGCGGAGCCCTTCGGCGTGGTGGTGCCGGAAGACCCTCATCTGCACCATGACGTGTTCACCCTGCGCGCCCAGAACCCCCACATTCCCGACGGCGCCCTGGTCAGGGTACGCATGCTCAATTTCCCCAGCAGGGGCACGGCGGCCACGGGCGTGATCGAGGAGGTGCTTTCCCAGGAGCAGACCGGATCGGTGCTCATCGACCTGCTGGTGCAGCGGCACAAGCTGGAGACCCGTTTCTCGGAGGGCACCCTGGAGCAGGCCCGTCAGGCTTCCCTGGACGTTCCCGCGGCTCTTGCCCATGGGTACCGGGATCTGCGCCAGCGGGTGGTCATGACCGTGGACCCTGCTGATGCCAAGGACTTCGACGATGCCATTTCCCTGGACCCTGCGCAGGGCCTGCTTCTTTCCGACGATACTCCCGCGCCCCGCGGAGCTGCGTGGCGCCTGGGGGTGCATATTGCCGACGTAAGCGCCTACGTGCCCTGGGATTCCCCGGCGGATCTGGATGCCCGGCGCAGGGGAACCAGCGTCTACCTGGTGGATCGGGTGATCCCCATGCTGCCGGAAGAGCTTAGCAACGACCTGTGCTCCCTTCGCCCCCAGGAAGACCGTCTGACCATGACCGTGGACCTGTTCCTTGATCGCCGGGGAAACCTGGTTGCCACGGACCTGTACCCTGCGGTGATCTGCTCTGACGCCCGCCTGACCTACGGGCAGGTGCAGGGGGCCCTTGACCAGAGGGCCCGGGAAGAGCAGACTCAGCTTCCCTCCCATCTGGTGGATCGTCTGGAAGGGGTCTCTGCCATAGCCAAGCAGCGCGCCGCCCTGCGACGCTTCCGGGGAGGCGTGGACTTCGACCGTGCCGAGGCGCGGGTGACCCTGGATTCCCAGGGCGTTCCCACCGGGGTGGAGCTGCGTCGCAGAACCGACGCCACGGAGCTCATCGAGGAGTCCATGATCTTGGCCAACGAAGCGGTTGCCTCCCATCTGGAACGTCAGGGATTCCCCTGCGCCTACCGTGTTCACGATAAGCCTGCGCTAGACGGGCTGGTTTCCCTGGCTCAGGTGCTGGGCGAGTTCCCCTGGTTTTCGCTGGAACTGGAGGGGCGCTTCGTCACCGGCGATCCCTTTGCCATCCAGGAGGTGCTGTCCTGCTCAGAGGGAAGGCCGGAGCAGGAGCTGGTGTCCCATCTGGTGCTGCGCTCCATGAGCCGCGCGGTCTACCGTCCGGA
>JAQXGX010000184.1 GCA_029006935.1 Eggerthellales bacterium
GGGCATTTCCATCAGCTCGGGGCTGAGCGCGTTCATCGGGGCCATTATCGTGAGCATCGTCAGCGGAATCGTGAACGGCATCATGGGTAACGACGACTAAAGACTTGTGGTTTAGCTTGCATCTGAACGGGGGAGCTGGAAGCAGCTCCCCTTTTCGTCGGTGCGCCTTGTCCTCAGGGCAGTTTTCTGCCCTGTTTCAGGCGGGAAATGGGGGTATTGTACGAATTTACTCCTCAGGGCAGGATAATATTCTGCCTTAGCGGCCCTGCTGCTTGAGGATGGTGAAGCGCTGACCTGGGGTTTCTTTGGTCCTCTGATCCGCGGCTCGGGAAAAGGAGATGGTTAGGGGCAGTGGGGCTCCTGGAAGGTCGTACAATACCCCATGTTTATGTCCCAAAACCCTGCAATTTCTGCCCTGGCTTCGAAATCGTACAATTCCCCGTTTTTCTGCCGGATAAACCCGCTGTTTTTGCCTTGGGTTTTGGAAGGGGACAAAACCCTGCAACACCGAAGGGCGGACTGCCTGCGAAGTGGAGGCTGCGGAGCGTCTGGACGAAGCAGGCCGCCCGTCCGCCCCTGCAAGAAGCGCAAGGGCGGGAAGGCTGTGAACTGCCGAACAAAGCATACCGCCCCTGCCCCAAGCCTAACGAGCAGAAGCTTCGCCCACATGCCGACCCCGCCCCTGCGGGAAAGCGCGTCCTAAAGCGCCAGGCGATAGATTTGGCGCGCGTCGTCCATGGTCAGCCGCATGAAGCTGCCGAAGGGCTCGCCCTTGTTGGCCTTGAGCGTGGGGATCATGGACTCGATGTCCGCCTCCTCCACGTTGAGCTCCTCCAGGGTGGTAGGCATGCCCAGGCTGGCGAAGAACATGCGGGTCTGGTCGATGGCGGCCTGGGCGTCCAGCAGCACGTCTCCGGAAGGAGCCACGCCGAAGACCTCGTAGCCGTACTGGGCAAAGCGGCCGGGGTTCAGCTCGTGCACGTACTCCATCCAGGCGGGGAAGAGCACCGCCAGACCGGCGCCGTGGGTGATCTCGGGCTTCAGAGCAGAAAGCTCGTGCTCCAGGCCATGGGTGGCCCAGTCCTCCACGCGACCCACGCCGGCCAGGCCCTGGTGGCACAGCATGCCCGCCCACATGATGTTGGCCCTGGCCTCGTAGTTTTCCGGCTCCTCCAGGACCACCGGGGCAAAGGTGCGCACGGTCTTCATCAGGGAAAGGTTCAGGTTGTCGGTTACGGGAACGGGCTCGCAGTTATCGAAGAAGCGCTCCAGCAGGTGGGCGAACATGTCCGTGCAGCCGGCTGCCGTCTGATACTCCGGCAGCGTGTAGGTGAGCTCGGGGTTCATGAACGCCAGTCGGGGACGATGGGCGTTGTTGGCGTAGCCGGTCTTGCGGCCCAGCTCGTCGTTGCTGATCACGGTGTTCTTGGAGGCTTCGCTGCCGGCGGCAGGAATGGTCAGCACCACGGCAATGGGCAGGACCTCGTGATCCACCCGCTTGGTTTCGAACAGGGTCCACACGTCCTCATCGATGCAGGCGCCGTTGGCGATGGCCTTGGCTGAGTCGATGACGCTGCCGCCGCCCACGGCCAGGACCCAGTCAAGCCCCCGCTCCTTGCACAGGCGCACGCCTTGGCGCACCAGGGAGATCTCGGGGTTGGGGCGCACGCCGCCCAACTCCACGTAGGCGATGCCGGCCGCGTCCAGGGAAGCCCTGATCCGATCGATCAAGCCGCTCTTCACGGCGCTCTGGCCGCCGAAGTGCAGCAGGCAGCTCTTGGCGCCGGCAGCTGCCAGCTTCTGGCCTACCTGCTCTTCCACTCCGCGTCCGAATACGAACTGGGTGGGCGAAACAAACTCGAAGTTCTGCATAAGGTTCCTTTCCCTTTTCTTGGCTCGCCAGACTGGTGGAGCAGTGAAAGCAAGCGGCCGCCCGAAGGCGGCCGCGAGGCAACTCTTACGGTTGAGGAAGGGCCTGAGCCTGTTCCTGCTTCTTAGCCTTGAGCTCCTCCAGGTACGCCTGGGCGTCGCCGGGGTCGTCGTCGATGGACTCGTCACCCAGGTCGACGCTGTACGGCTGGCGCTTGAACACGATGTCGTAGATGCACGGCACCACGTACAAGGTCATAAGGGTAGCATACAGCAGGCCTCCCACGACCACCACCGCCATGCCACGCTGCATGGAAGAACCCACGGCCTGGCTCAGAACCATGGGAAGCATTGCCAGAATGGTGGTCAAGGCGGTCATGAGGATGGGGCGCATGCGGGTGCGGCCCGCCGCGATCAGGGCATCCCGACGTTTCAGGCCGCCAATGCGCAGCTGGTTCACGTAGTCCACGAACACGATGCCGTTGTTGACCACGGTGCCCATAAGCACCGCAAAGCCCATCAGGCTGAGCATGTGCAGCTGCTCGCCCGTAGCTACCAGCCCCAGGAAGCCGCCGGTGAACGCCAGCGGAACCGTGAACAGGATGATGAAGGGGGAAAGCAGGTTCTGGAACTGGGCCACCATGACCAGGTAGATCAGGATAAAGCCCAGCAGCAGCATGAGCAGCATCTGGGAAAGCATGGTGTCGATGTTATCGATTTCGCCGGCAAGGGTAATGGAATAGCCGTCCTCCAGCTCCATCTGATCAAGCTTGGTCTTAAGGTCGCGGGAAAGCAGCGCGTTGTTGTAGCCATCCAGCACCTCTGCGGTCACGCTCATGGTGCGCATGCCGTTGGAGTGCATGATGTTTTCCGCGGTCTTGGTCTTCTTCACCGTGGCGAAGTCCCCCAGCTTGTAGGTCTTGGTCTCGGTGCCGGAGGCGGTGGTCTGCTGGATTTCGATCTTGGTGTCCAGCAGGTTCTTGCGGGTGATGGGGTCGGTTTCGTCCACCACCTTCACGTCAAGGTCGGAGCCTTCAATGGTCAGGGCCGTGGCGTTGGCTTCCGTGGAAAGCCGCTGGGCCAGGTCGGCGTAGAGCTGCGCCACGGTGTAGCCGGCCTCCATGAGCTTGGAACGGTCGATGACCAGGTGCAGCTCGTCGGTGGCCTCTTCCGAGCCGTTGTCCACTTCGGTGTATCCGTCAACGGACTTGACCACGTCCATGACCTCTTCGCTGAGCTTCTGGAGCCCGTCCTTGTCCGGGCCCTTCAGGGAAATGGAAAGGCCGCTGCCCATCATGGAGGACATGGCCTCAGTGGAGTCCGACGTCACCGTGCAGGGCAGGTCCTTGGTGGCCTCGTCCATGTCCTTCTTGATCTGGCGGACCTTGTCCTCGGTGTCCACGGAGTCGTCGATGAGCAGGTAGAAGGTCATCATCTTGACCAGGTCTTCGTCGTAGTTGCTGCCGGCGTCGGTGTTCAGGGCGGAAATGGTGGAGGTGCCGTCCATGGCTGCCACCAGCTTCACGCCCTCAACGCCCATGGCGGCTTCCATGACCTGGTCGCCCATCTTGAAGGCGTCTTCCTTCTTGGTGTCCTCGGGCATGGTCACCGAAACCTCCACCGTGGAGCTGGTCATTTCAGGGATCAGGGTTACGCCCATGTTGACCACGCCCCAGATTGACGCCACCAGCAGCACCGCGGAAAGGCCCAGGGGGATGATCTTATGGCGCAGGAAGAAGTCCAGGGAGCGGGAGTAGGCGTCCTTGAGCTTTTCGAACCAGTTGCTGCGCTTGGGCTGGTAGTTCTTGAACACGAAGCTGGACACCGCAGGCACCAGGGTAATGGCCACCACCAAGGAGGCGGTGAGCACGTAGGCAATGGTCAGGGCGAAGGGAGCCAGCATCTGGTTCACCAAACCGGTGGTGAACATGATGGGCAGGAACACGCATACGGTGGTCAGGGTGGAGGCGACCACGGCACCGGTCATCTGCTTTGCGCCCTGGGCCGCGGCGCGGGCGGCGGATATGCCCCGGCCGCGGAGGCGGTAGATGTTCTCCAGCACCACGATGGAGTTGTCCACCAGCATGCCTATGGCCATGGACAGGCCGCCCAGGGTCATGATGTTGATGCCGATGCCGGTGAAGTACATGACCAGCAGCGCCACCAACACGCTGAAGGGAATGGAGAAGGCCACGATGATGGTGGGCTTCCAGTCCCGCAGGAACAGGGCAAGAACGATCACGGAAAGGAGTATGCCCAGCAGCAGGGAGGTCAGGATGGTCTTGATGTACATGAATATGACCTTGCCCTGGTCGCTGATGGCGTTCAGGTGCATGGACGGGTAGTCTTCGGAAAGCTCGTCAATGCATTCGTTCACCGCGGTGGAAACCTCGGAGGTGCTGGCGGTGGATCCCTTGAACAGGGAAAGGAGGATGGCGTCCTGGCCGTCCTGCTTCATGTAGGCAAAGCCGGCGTTGTCGATGATGGTCACGTCGGCAACGTCCTTCAGGTAGATCTTGCCCACGCCGTCGATTTTGGCCAGCAGCAGGTTCTTGAGCTCGTCTATGCTTTCGATCTTGTCGCCCACTCGCAGAAGCCACTGGGAGCTGGAGTCAGACTGCACGTAGCCGGCGGGCATGCTGAAGTCCTGGGCCTTGATGACCTGGGCCAGGGTGTTCTTTTCCACCAGCTTGTCAATGTTTGCCTGCTCAATGGCGGCCTTGCGGGCATCCTTGTACTGCTTTTCCGCGTCCTCCAGGCTGGCCCGCTGGGTCTTGATGGTTTCCTTCCCGGAGGCGATCTGGGCCGCTGCGCTACCAAAGCCCGCTGCGGAGGAAAGCGCTCCGCCGGTGGTCTTGCTATAGGTCTTGCCCAGCTTGTCCTCGGCTTCCTGCAGCTGCTCCAGAACGGGAGCAAGCTGCTCCTTCAAGGCGCTGACCTGAGCCGTTGCGGCGGTCGATTCCTTTTCCAGGGCGGTGATCTGCATCTGCAGCGCAGCCTGTGCGGCCGGGTCGGTGGCGCTTTCAAGCTGGCCCCGCAGCGCCTCCAGCTGGGCGTCGTAGGCCTTCGCCTGGGCTTCCGCGGTGCTGATCTGGCCGTTTAGGACCGCTTTCTGGCTTTCCAGCTGAGCAATGCCCTGGGTCAGCTGGGTGTTGGCGTCGCTGAGCTTGTCGTTGGTGTCGGACTGCTGCTCCTGCAGGTCCTTTTCGCCCTGATCAAGCTGCTTTTCCGCCTTGTCCAGGGCTTTCTTGCCCTGGTCGATCTTCTTCTTGGCGTCGTAGAGCTCGGAGTTCACGCTGGCCAGGAGCTTGTTGTTGATCTGCTCGATCTTGTTGTCGTCCAGGCGGACCTCCACGGACTTTTCCACTAGGCCCGTGGGAGAAACGTCCGCGACGCCGTTTACTCGCTCCAGGGCGGGGACCACGGTTTCCTTCACGAAGGTCGTTGCCTGGTAGATGTCCTTGTCGTCGAAGGATGCGGTCACGTACATGGTGGCCATCATGTCGGCGTTGATCTCCAGGAAGTTGGGGGTGCCGGCTCCTTCAGGAAGCTTGTTGGCCACT
>JAQXGX010000185.1 GCA_029006935.1 Eggerthellales bacterium
CGCGGGTCAAGCGGCGTGGTGCTGGGCAGCGATCAGGGAACATCCCTGGGTCTGGGGGTGCCGCAGCCGGCGGATACCGCCAACCGTTCTGTGGCCCTGTACTCTTTCGACTCAATGGTGGAGGTGCCGGCAGGCTCCTACCTGCGCAAGCGCATGCATCGGCGCAGTGCCCGCCATCTGTAAGGGACTTGCTTTTGTTCTATGTTGCCGAGCAGCTGGTCTGCAGACACGAAGGCGTTCAAGTGCCCCTTTCGTCCGCATCCAGCACGGACAGGGGGGCGCCGTAACCCTAGAACAGCATGAAGATCTTGGCCAGCACAAAGCCGATGACGCCGCAGGCGGGGAAGGTCAGGATCCAGGCAAGGCACATGTTGCGGGCGGAATCCCACTTCACAGCCTTCATGCTCTTGCCAGCGCCCACGCCCATGATGGCAGCGGTGCTGCAGTGGCTGGTGGAAACGGGCATGCCCGTTAAGCTGGAAACCAGCAGCGTGGTCACGGTGGTCATAGATGCGGCAACACCCTGGTACTTTTCCAGCTTCACCATGTCCATGGCAACCGCCTTGATGATGCGCTTGCCGCCGATGAACGTGCCGGCGGAAATGGCCACGGAACACAGGATCATCAGCCACAGGGGGAATCCTTCAGCCGCGCCGGTCTCCATGCCAAAGCTCAGCATAATGCCCATCAGGGCAATGGACATGAACTTCTGACCGTCCTGGGCGCCATGGAGGGCGGAAAGCAAGACGGCGCACAGGTCCATGATCCACGTGCACAGGGTATTTCCCCGTTGTCGGTCAAAGCGGGCGAAGATCCCGGCAATGCCCTTCACCACCAGCATGCCTAAGATGAAGCCGGCCACCAGGGAAAAGACCATGCCGTAGATGACCTTGGCCCACTCGGCAACGATCACGCCGCCAAAGCCGTTCAGGGCGATGGCAGCGCCGGTCACACCGGCAATCAGGGAATGGGACTTGGAGCAGGGGATGCCGAAGAACCAGCAGAACACGCCCCAGCCTATGGCACCTATCATGGCCGCCATGAGCGCCATGAGCGCCACGTGGGGATCTCCGGAAAGATCCACCATATTGAACATGGTGTGGGCGACGGCGGTAGAGATGTAGGTCATGCCAATCAGGCCCACGAAGTTGAAGATAGCTGCCAGCCAAAGGGCGGTTCCCACCTTCATGCAGCGTGTGGATACCGCTGTGGCGATGGCGTTGGGGGCGTCAGTTGCGCCCGAAACCACGGTAACGCCAATGACCAGCACGATGATTGCAGCAAGGGTAGGGTACGAACCCATCTGAGCGATGATAGCCGCAAGGGAAAGATCCATATTCGTCCTTTATTGTCAGGCCAGGCGCCTCATGATGCGCCACGCAGTCCTGTCCAGTATGAACCATCCCCCTGCTTGGTAGCGTAGAAACCGACATCTGCGGATGACTGCTGCATTTTTTTCGGCGAGTCGCTCCTTCCCAATCTGCCTCCACGGGGCCTCCACCTCCCCAGTCGCATCCTGCAAAAACCAGCGCGTTGTGGGAAAATAGGATCCGAGCAAATGAAACCGCATCAGCACGTTAGGCAGCATGTACCATGTCCGCGCAATTCAACATCAAATCAGCTAATCCCGTGGCCGTTGCCCGCATGCAGCAGGCTTTGGGCATGCCTCGCTTCATAGCCACCACCCTGGTTTCCCGGGGCATCTCCAATCCCGCCGATGCCATCCGCTTCCTCAACCCCACCTTGGAGCGGGACTGGCTGGATCCCTACCTGATCCCCGGTTTGGACGAGGTGGCATCAACGGTGGAGCGGGCCCTGCGCACCAACAGGCATATCCTGGTGTTCGGGGACTTTGACCTTGACGGCATCTCCGCCACCACGGTCCTGACCCGAGGTTTGCGGGAGCTGGGAGGCACGGTCACCCCCTTCATTCCGCGCCGCTTTGACGAAGGCTACGGCCTTTCCGTGGAAGCCTTCGAGCGCGCCCTGGAAATGGATCCCAGCATCGACCTGGTGGTCACCGTGGACTGCGGCATCGCCTGCCGGGACGCCGTGGACACCATCCGCAAGCGGGGAGTGGACGTGTGCATCACCGACCATCACGAGCCCGCCGACCTGGTGCCCCGGGGGGTTCCCGTTGCCGATCCCAAGCTGGACCCCAACTGCCCCAGCTCCGTGCTGGCGGGCGTGGGCGTTGCCTGCAAGCTGGTCCAGGTCCTGGGCGGACGCATGGGTCAGCCCCACCTGTGGCGCCGCTACGTGGACTTTGCCACCCTGGGCACCGTTGCCGACCTCATGCCCATGCGGGACGAAAACCGCGCCCTGGTGGCCACCGGCATCCGCATGATCAACCAGGCCCCGCGCCCCTGCATCGCGGCGCTTCTGGGCTCCGCCGGCGTTGCCGACAAGCCGGTCACCGCCACTAACCTGAGCTTTTCCCTGATCCCGCGTCTGAACGCCGCCGGTCGCATGGGGGACGCCCGCCTGGCCCTGGACCTGCTCATGACCGACGACTTCGACCAGGCCTGCGCCCTGGCGGCGGAGCTGGAGAGCGTGAACGACCGGCGTCGCGCCATCGAGGCCGATCTTTCGGAGATCGCCAAGGAAAAGGCGGCCCGCCTCTACGAAGGCCAGCGCGCCCTGGTGGTCTGGGGCGAAGACTGGCATGAGGGCGTCAAGGGAATCGTGGCCAGCCGCCTGGTGAGCCTGTATGGCGTGCCCTCCCTGCTGTTCACCGTGGAAGGGGACGAAGCCCGCGGCAGCGGACGCAGCGTGGGCCAGGTGAGCCTGTTCAAGGCCGTGGAAAGCTGCGCGGACCTGCTGACCCGCTTCGGCGGGCACGACGCGGCGGTGGGCGTGACCTTGCCGGCCGCCAACCTGCCCGAGTTCAGCCGTCGCCTGTGCGCTTACATGGACGCGCTTCCCTCCGAGCAGTTTCGCCCCCGGGTGAACATCGACGCCTGCGTGGACCTTTCGGAGCTCACCCTGGACACCGTGGCCCAGCTGGAGGCCCTTGCCCCCTTCGGCCAGGAAATGCCGGTGCCCACCTTCCTTGCCCGGGATGTGGTCCTGACCAACTGCCGGGCGGTGGGAGCGGAAAAGAACCACTTCTCCTGCACTCTTTCCGACGGCCGGTCCTCGGTGGCGGGCATCATGTTCCACTGCAACGACATCGAAATGCTCATGAAGAACGACAGCGTGGTCAACGCCGCCTTCCAGGTGCAGATCGACGAGTGGCGCGGCCGCAAGTCGGTGAAGGCCATGCTGAAGTCCCTTTCGCCCGCCCGCATGTGCGTGGGACTGCAGGCCTGCCTGAACCCGGACATGGTCACCTTCGTATCCGACCTGTTCGAAACCGCCGTGCCGGAGCCGGAGGCCTTCGAGGAGAGGGCCCGCTGCGAAGGAGCGGTGCGCGCCTACGAGCTGGTGCTGGAAAGCAACCGCAGGCACTGGGAGCAGATCGCCGCCCAGGACCCCTATGCCCTGGAAGACGCGGTGGTCGCGGCCATCATCGGGGAAAACGAGCTCCACGACTCCCAGAAGCAGACCCTGTGGAACCTGGCCCACGGCCTGTCCACCCTGACGGTCATGGGAACGGGTCGGGGCAAGTCCCTGATCTTCCAGGTCCATGCCGCCGTCCGGGCCCTGGCAAGCCATGAGGCCAGCCTGTTCGTGTACCCCCTGCGGGCCCTCATCAACGACCAGGCCTACCATCTGCGCAACGCCCTGGATGCTTTCGGCATCTCCGTGGCGGTGCTCACCGGCGAAACCGCCCCCCTTGATCGCATGCGCATCTACCAGGGGTTGGCGGACCGCACCGTGGACATTGTGCTGACCACCCCGGAGTACCTGTGCTACCACGTGGACCAGCTGGCGGGCCTACGCCGCTTCGACTTCTTCGTGGTGGACGAAGCCCATCATATCGGCGAAGCCCGCGCCGGCCATCGGGACGCCTACAGCGCCATCGGCCATGCGGCGCGACGGCTGGGCGACCCCGTGGTGCTGGCCCTGACGGCAACGGCATCCGACGGCGTTGCCGCCGATATCCTGCGGGTCCTGAGCATAGACAAGTGCGTGTTCGACGAAGCGTCCCGGGACAACCTGATCATCGACGACCAGCGCAACCTTCGCAACAAGGACGACTACCTGGCCAACCTGGTGGCGACCGGGGAAAAGACCGTGGTCTACGTGAACTCCCGGGAGCAGTCCATAGCCGTTGCACGGTCCCTGCGCCGCCGTGTTCCCCAGCTGGCGCCTCTGATCGGCTTCTACAACGCGGGCCTTTCCCCCATGGAGCGCAAGCGGGTGGAGGAGCTGTTCCGCACCAACGCGGTCACGGTGCTGGTAGCTACCTCGGCCTTCGGCGAAGGGGTGAACATTCCCAACATCCGCCATGTGGTGCTGTACCACCTGCCCTTCAACGAAATCGAGTTCAACCAGATGGCGGGCCGGGCGGGTCGCGATGGCACCCCGGCGGTGATCCACCTGCTCTACGGCAGGCAGGACGCCCAGCTCAACGAACGCATCCTTGCCCAAAACGCCCCCGACCACGACACCCTGGCCATGGTCTACCGTCGCCTGCGGCAGATGCAGCGGGAAGCCCAGGGCGCAAGCCTGCGCCTGACCGACGCGGACCTGGCCCAGCTGGGAGCCGTGGGCAGCGATCCCACGGGAACGGCCACTGCCGTCTGCGGCATCGCGGTCTTCCGAGAGCTGGGCCTGATCGATGCCCAGACTGCCTTCAACTCTGGCCGTATGGAATGCACCATTCGCGTGAATGAGAACGCCCAGAAGGTGGAGTTGACCGATAGTGTTCGCTATCGAGAAGGTCTGGGGGAGCGGGACGTCTTCCAGTCGTTTAGGGACTGGGCCTTGCGCACCGACGGACCGTCCCTGCGCATCCGGGTCATTCGCCCCATAACCCCGGAACATCCAAATGAAGGCGGGCCCTCGAAGTAGCCTTCGGGCCCGAATACGGCAGGTTCCGCGCCGGCCTTGGGTCGGCGCGGGCCATGGCACGCGAAAAAGGGAGGCTGGAGTGACTGCAGCCCAGAACAACGAAATGCTCGGCACCGCCGTGGAGGGTCCCAAGGTCCCTTCTGTCAGCGACATGCTGGGCCGTCCCCATTCCGCCACCATGAGCCTGGCGGCCAATGCCCCGGTACTGGACAAGCCCAGCACCCCTGAGGAGCGCTTCCAGACCCTGTGCGACATGGGCCGGGCCTACATGAGCGAAGAGGAGCTGGACCAGCTCCAGCGAGCCTTTGCCTTTGCCAACGAAGCCCACAAAGGACAGTGCCGCAAGAGCGGCGAGCCCTTCGTTCTCCATCCGGTGGAGGTTGCCATCATCCTGGCGGACCTGCGCATGGATGCCGACACCCTGACCGCTGCGCTGCTGCACGATACCGTGGAGGACACCGAAACCACCATCGAGGACGTGGAGCGCATGTTCAACGCCCAGGTGGCGCAGCTGGTGGAAGGCGTGACCAAGATCACCCAGATCGAGGTGGAGAGCCTTTCCGACGAGCAGGCGGCCACCATCCGCAAGATGTTCGTGGCCATGAGCAAGGACATCCGGGTGATCGTGATCAAGCTTGCCGACCGTCTGCACAACATGCGCACCCTGGGCGCCCTGCGGGAAGACCGGCGCATCTTCAAGTCCCGGGAAACCATGGAGATCTACGCGCCCATAGCCCATCGTCTGGGAATCAGCTCCATCAAGTGGGAGCTGGAGGACCTTTCCTTCTACTACCTTGAGCCGGTGAAGTACCAGCAGGTTTCCCGCATGGTCATGGAAAGCCGCGCCGAGCGAGAGGCCTATCTGGACCAGGTCATGACCGCGCTGCGCCAGGAGCTGGAAGGGGTGGGCATTGAAGCCCAGATCATGGGCCGGCCCAAGCACCTGTACTCCATCTATCAGAAGATGGCCAAGAAGGGCAAGGACTTCAGCGAAATCTACGACCTTATTGCCATGCGTATCATCACCAAGGACGTGAAGAGCTGCTACTCCGCCCTGGGCGCCGTGCATACCCTGTGGCATCCCATGCCGGGACGCTTCAAGGACTACATTGCCATGCCCAAGTTCAACATGTACCAGAGCCTGCACACCACCGTCCTGGGCCCTGCCGCCCGACCTCTGGAGGTGCAGATCCGCACCGAGGAAATGCACCGGGCCAGTGAATACGGCGTGGCGGCCCACTGGCGCTACAAGGAGTCGGGGGGAAGTAACCCCGCGGGCAAGGTGGACAACCTGGATGCCCAGCTTGCCTGGCTGCGTGAAGTGGTGGATTGGCAGGACGAAACCCAGGACTCCCGGGAGTTCCTGAAGTCCCTGAAGATCGACCTGGAAGACCAGGACGTGTTCGTGTTCACCCCCAAGGGCGAGGTCAAGCGCCTGCGGGCCGGCTCCACCCCGGTGGACTTTGCCTACGCCATCCACACGGAGGTGGGCAACCACTGCGTGGGCGCCAAGGTCAACGGCTCCATTGTGCCCCTGACCTATGAGCTCAAGATGGGCGACCGGGTATCCATCCTGACCCAGAAGAGCGCCGTTCCCAGTCGTAACTGGCTGAGCATGGTCAAGACCCCTTCGGCGCGCGCCAAGATCCGCAACTACTTCAGCAAGATGAGCCGCAGCGACGACCTGCAGGAAGGCCATGACCGGCTGACCCGGGAAATGCGCAAGCACGGCCTGGGCATTTCCAGCGCCCAGTCCATGCGCGCGGTGAAGGCCGTGGCGGAAAACCTGGGATACAAGGATTCCGATGACATGCTGGTGCAGATCGGCAGCGGCAAGGAAAGCGCCCAGCACGTGGCCAACCGCCTGCTTAAGATTCTGGTAGACCGGGGCACCCAGGAGGCCAAGAAGCCCGGTTGGGGCGAATCGGTCATGTCCACCGGCAAGATGCCGCCCATGACCACCAGCGTGAAGCGTCCCAAGCGCCACGAAACCCACAGCAGCAACGGCGTGGTGGTGAAGGGCGTGGATGACGTGCTGGTGCGCCTTTCCCGCTGCTGCAACCCCGTCCCGGGGGACAAGATCTTGGGCTTCGTCACCCGTGGTCGCGGCGTTTCGGTGCACCGGGAAGACTGCCCCAACGCCCAGGACCTGATGCGCACGCCTGAGCGGTTCATCCAGGTGGAGTGGGACGCCAATCGTGCCAAGAACGCCTCCTTCAAGATCGAGCTGCATCTGGAAGGCCATGACCGCCTGAACCTTCTGCGCGACGTGACCGTGGCCCTTTCGGAGATGGGGGCAAACGTGCTTTCCAGCTCCACCACGCTGCACAAGGACGGCATCTTCGAGATGAGGTTCCTGTTCGAGTTCTACGACGTGAACCAGATCGACCCCATGATCCGCAAGCTCAACGCCGTGCCCGGGGTGTTCCAGGTGCGCAGGACCATTGCTGGCAATCAGAAGACGAAGAAGGTGTAGGCCATGGCTGCTGCCGTGCAAGGCGGATTCCTTTCCGTGGAAGTGCTGGTCCAGGGCATTCTGGACAACAACGTGTACCTGGTGGACGACGGCGCCGCCGTGATGGTGGTGGACCCCTGCAGGGACGCCCTGCAGATCATGGAGGCGGTGGGGGAGCGCCCGGTGGGGGCCATCATGCTGACCCACTTCCACTCCGATCACACCGGTGCCGCGGCTGATCTGCGCGAGCTCACGGGAGCTCCGGTGTACGCATCGGTCCAGGACGCCCCCTACGTGCGGGAGCCCCGCAAGGTGGGAACCAGTCCCATTCCGCTGCATCCCCCCTGCACCGTGGACGTTGCCGTGGAGGACGGGGACGTGGTGCGCGTGGGAAAGACCAGCTGGAAGGTGCTGGTGACTCCCGGGCACAGCCTGGGGAGCATGTGCTGGTTCGCCACCCCGCAGGACTTTGACGGGGATCCCTGCCGGTGCGTCGATCCCGCAGGAGCCCCGGTGCTCCTTTCCGGTGACACGCTGTTCTGCGGTACCACGGGACGCACCGACTTCGAAGGGGGAAGCGATCAGGACATGCGGGCCTCCATGGTGCGCCTGTCGCAGCTGCCCAAGAACACGCTGGTGCTGCCGGGGCACATGGGGCCCACGACCATCGCCCGGGAAGCGGCGGGAGCTTTCGCCCGCTGGGGTGTGCTCTAGCGTCAACCTACCCCCTTGCATCCGCGGTTTATTGCCAACACATGACCGTTTACTGAGCATGATTTGGCAAAGACGGGGCGTAGATGCGCTACACTCCAACGTGCATAAACCTTGACCTGTTTTCCCTTTGAGATGAGGAGAACCACCATGGCAAAGAAGACCCGAGGTTTTGACTACTTCGGCCAGTTCACGAAGCAGGCGGAAAAGTGCGTTGCCATCTCCGAGCTGCTGGTTCAGCATTCCCATAACTGGGACGAAAAGGACAACATCCCTGCCGTCTTGGAAGAGGCTCATCGGATCGAGCACGAGGCAGACCTCCTGAACCATGAGATCTATCATGCTGCTGCCAAGGAATTCGTCACTCCGATCGAGCGCGATGACATCTTGGAAATCGCCCATTCCCTGGACACCGTTATCGACGCCATCGAGGAAGTGCTGCGCAGCTACTACATGTACGATGCTCAGATCATGGCCGAGGGCACGGTGGAGTTCACCGAGCTCATCCACAAGGGCTGCCTTGCCCTGGAGGAAGCAGTGCGGGAGTTCCCCAACTTCAAGCGCGCCAAAGAGCTCAGGGAGCTGCTGATCGCCGTGAACGATTGCGAGGAAGAGGGTGACCGTCTGTACATGGAGTCGGTGCGTGCCTTGCATACCATGTATGACCGTGGCGAAGAGGCCATGCGCATCATGGTATGGTCCCGCATCTTCAGGGGAATGGAGATTTGCCTGGATGCCATCGAGCACGTGGCAGACGTCATGACCACCGTGGCGGTGCGCAACTCCTAGGGTCGCGCGAAAGCCCCGTTCAACCTGAACTACTGGAAGGTCGCCTGGTGCGGCCTTTCCTGTGTTCGTGGTCGGTCCGAATTCGACCGCACCATTTGGGCCCAAACGCAAGGAAGGCCGCGGGTTCGCGGCCTTCCGAGGTTGCGGTGCTTCGCTGGCGGGACGAGTTAGTCCACGTTCATCTGGGCGATGATGGGCTCCAGGGCGCCTCCCACGTCAATGGACTCGATGTTGCCCGTGTCGCAGGCATGGGCGAAGGACGGATCCATGGGCAGCTGGGCGTAGGCGGGAATGCCGTACTTCTGCGCGATCTGCTCGCCCATGGGCTCGCCGTAGATGTAGTGCTTTTCGCCGCACTTGCCGCACTCGAAGTAGGACATGTTCTCCACCAGGCCCACCAGGGGTACGTCGGCGTTCTGGGCAAAGCCCAGGGCCTTGGTTACGATCATGCCCACCATGTCCTGAGGGGCGGAAACCGTCACAATGCCTTCGATGGGCATGCCGCGAAGCACGGTGAAGGCCACGTCGGAAGTGCCCGGGGGCATGTCGATGAGCATCACGTCAACGTCCTCCCAGTGGATGTCGTTCCAGAACTGGGTCAGCACGCCGTTGATCACCGGGCCGCGCCATGCCACGTGCATGGACTCTTCCGGCAGGATCAGGTTCATGGAAATGGCCTTGATTCCCGATTCGGTCAGTGCGGGGAAGATGCCCTCGTCATCGCCTTTCAGGGGCGGCTTCAGGCCGAACATGCGGGGCACGCAGGGACCGGTGATGTCGGCGTCCAGCACGGCAACCTTCAGGCCCTTCTTGCGCAGGGCACAGGCAAGAAGGCCGGTGACCAGGGACTTGCCCACGCCGCCCTTGCCGGAAAGCACGCCGTAGATGTGCTTGACGTTCTTGCGGCCCTTGGGGGTGGGCATTTCGGTGCGGTCATTGCAGCCTGCTACGCCGCAGGAGCCGCACTGATGATTGCATTCCTCTGCCATTGGAGTAATCCTCTCTCTTGCTTTTGCTTGGATTGAGTATACCACGGCAGGGGGATTGACCTGCTCATCTAGTACCACCAGGACTAGTTAGGCGTTCTGGGCAAGGACTATGGTAACCTTTGCTATAGTCTGCTCATGCTATTTTGCAAAACCGCTGTTCAGTGCCTGATTGTTCTGCGCTGGCAACGTTCTTGCAAAAGAGGAGGAGGATGAGTTGAATACGTCCAACTATCATCAGGTGGGAAGCCTGTGGGTTGAGCATTACAGCAGGATCTCGTCCGTGGAAGCTGCTGCGTATAGGGATCTGGCCAAGAGCTGCTATCCTGACGCCAAGATCGTGGGCATTACCATCGAGCTTGACCAGGACGGCAAGGAGCACGTGTACGCCGAGCTTCGCTATGACGAGCGGTTGGAGTGCTTCTAGGCACCAGATGATCTACGAGCAAGGAGCCGGATCCCCCGGCTCTTCTTTTATTCTGGGGAAAAGGACAGTTGGGCCATTTGCGGCCAAGCTGAGGATCTGCAGGTTGAGTCGGCTTCGTAGAGTGTTGCGCCGCGGGCCTGCAGTTTGCGTCTGAGGTGGCCCGCCTACTCCTTTACCGCCACGTGGACCGCAGCGATGCCGCCCGTGTAGTTCTTCCACGTCACCTGGGAAAAGCCTGCATCCCGCATCATCTGGGCCAGGTGCTCCTGGTCGGGGAACGCCTTGATGGACTTGCTCAGGTACACGAAGCCGTCCCGCTCCCCGGTGATCAATCCTCCCCAGAAGGGGATCAGAAAGCGCAGGTAGAAGTGGTACAGCGCCCGCCACAGGGCATTGGGGGGCGTGCTGAACTCCAGGCAGACCAGCTGTCCGCCGGGACGCAGCACCCGGAACATCTCGGAAAGGGCCTGCTCTCGCTGGGGCATGTTGCGGATGCCGTAGGCCATGGTCAGCACGTCAAAGCTTTCGTCCTCGAAGGGCATGTCCTGGGCGTCGACCACCTGGAAGTCCACGGGCACGCCGTCGGATGCTCCCTGGTCGTAGTGGGCCTGGGCAACCTCCAGCATCTCCGGAACCAGGTCCGTGCACAGGATGTGGGTGGGGTGCTTCGAGCGGGCCACGGTGAAGCTTACGTCTCCGGTTCCGCCTGCCACGTCCAGCACCTGGGCATGGGCGGGAATGGTCGCCTGCTTCATCATGCCCTTCAGCCACAGCTTGTAGGCGCCGAAGCTGCTGATGGCGTTGAAGCGCTCGTACTTCTTGGCAATGCTGCTGAAAATGGTCTTTACTCGCTCGGAGGAAAGCTCGGCAGGAGCTTCCTTGCCGGTGGCGGTGTCTATGCTCATTCGTCCACCTTCCGATCGCGGATCTTCTCGAAGCGCTTGGCATCCCGGGCTCCTGCATGGCCGGCTGCGCCCTTCAGGCCGTCGGCGCTGCGAGGGACGGAACGGGCGATCTTGCCCTCTGCCAGCAGCTGGGCACGTTCCTGCTCTTCCGCCATCATCTGCTTCAGCAGGGGATCGGCCTCCACGGTGCGCAGGGCCTGCTGGGAAACAGCGGCAGCTTCGCCCACCACATTGCTGGTTCCCGCTCGTCCTGCGCTCAGGTCGGCGTTGCTCTTGTCAAAGGCGCTGTTGGTGTTGCTGCTGCTGAAACCGGGGGCCACCACGCTGCCGAAGGCGGCGACCTGCTGTCCTTCGTCGTTTGCCAGCATGCGGCCGTCCCCCATGCCGTCGGTGTAGGTGCCCTTGAAGGTGCAGTTGGGGGTGCCATCCTCGTTCCAGGCGGGCGAAAGGGTGCCGTTTTCCTGGTCGGGCAGGTCAAAGCCGCTGGCGGCGGAACGCAGCTTGCCCTGCAGCCTGCTGATCAGGTTGGCGGGCTCGTTGGTGAGCCACAACTTGGCCAGGTTGGCAGCGTGGACGGGCTTGACGTCAAAGGCCCAGTTCAGCTCGGACTT
The DNA here is from genome assembly GCA_029006935.1 of Eggerthellales bacterium. Classification (GTDB taxonomy): domain Bacteria; phylum Actinomycetota; class Coriobacteriia; order Coriobacteriales; family Eggerthellaceae; genus SUG1186. The sequence goes on from JAQXGX010000185.1 coordinate 11,844, forward strand.
TTCTGCCATGGTGTTCTCGGAAAGACGCTCGAACTCCTCCTTCAGGGCCGCCATGCGGGCGTCGATGCGCCCCGTGCCGTTGTACAGCACGTCGTCCAGGCGGTTCATCTGCTCCCTGGCCTCCCGGATGCGCTGGTCCACGCCGGCGGAGGTGGCCTGGTCGATGATGCCGTGCTGCCCCTTGATGCGGTTGATGTCCAGGGCCGCGTCGTAGGTGGCGTCCACCATCTCATCCACGCTCATGTAGGTGGACTCGTAGTTCATGATGTGCTTCCAGCTGGGAAGGATCATGCGCTGGCGGTGCTCCTCGAAGGTGCGGGCGCGCAGCTTGTACCCGTAGTGCTCGGGGTTGTCGAAGGCAATGGAGCCCACGTCCAGGAACGGCGCCATGGGGCTGGTCATGACCACCAGCCGGGGGTCGTAGTTCACCAGGGAGTACAGGTGCTCCACGTACTCGCCGGTCTCCCGCACGCTGGCCGCGGTCTGCTTGGGAATGCCGGTCATGAAGTACAAGTCAAAGCGCTCGCAGTTCGGGTGCGAAAGGGCGTCGACGATGGTCTTCTCCAGTTCCTCCATCTTGTAGTGGCCCTTGCCGAAGGCGGCGCGCACGTCGTCGTCGTGGCTTTCGGCCGAAATCTCCACCGACCAGTTCTTCAGGTTGGCGTCACACAGCTGGTAGAACTCGTCTCCCTCCGGGGGAGGGCCGAAGAACTCGAAGCCGATGGGATTTTGCACCTTGCCCTTCAGCCCGGTGATGAACCGGTGGGTGTAGTCCGGGCCCGCCTGAAGGAAGTCGTTCAGGATGAAGATGGGACCCCACACGTGGTTCTGCACGTGCTCGATGTCCCGGATCATCAGGGCAGGGTCGCGCCAGGCCACCTTCCTTCTGCCGAAGTGGTTCTTGAAGGCGTAGGCGCTGCCGCCGCAGGTGGCGCAGTTGCGGCTGCAGCCGCGGCAGGAAAGCCCGCAGGTAATGGGATAGCTCAGCCACCCCTTCATGGGCAGGTAGCTGGTCATGTCGTGGGTGCGCAGCACGCCCTTCATGGGGTAGTCGTAGTCCATGGAAACGGCGTCCATGGTGTCCGGCACCCAGGAAAGGGCGTTGATGTGGATGGCCCCGGTTTGGTCCTTCCAGGTCAGGTTGGGAATGTCCGAAAGGTCTCCCAGGGGCGTGTGGGTGATCTGGGACCGCACCACCCGCTCGGTGAGCATGCGCATGGGCTCTTCGGTGGAGTCACCGCGGAACACGTAGTCTATGCAGTCGTACTTGATCAGGTCTTCGTGGAAGATGCTGCTGGAAAGGCCGCCGAAGCACACCGGGGTGCCGGGGTGCAGCCTCTTCAGGATCTTGGCCACCTCCACCGAGCCATGGCAGTGGGGCATCCAGTGAAGGTCGATGCCGAACATGCGGCTGCTCAGCTTGGCAAGGTTGCGCTCCACGTCGAAGTTCTTCTTGTGAAGCATCATGGACGCCAGGTTGTAGATGCGTGCCCGGTACCCGTGGCGCTCCAGGTACTCGCACAGCGTCACCAGGCCCAGGGGGTACATCTCGAAGATAGGCGTTGAGGGCACCATGTCGGAAACGGGTCCGTACATGATGGAGCGCTCGCGGAAATCGTAGGTGGCGGGCGCATGGATGAATGTGAAGTCATAAGGTTGCATGGCGAAAGAGTATAAAGTAAAAACCTCCGTTTTGGGCGGCAGTCAGGGGGAAGGTGTGTGGAACGGCTGAACTTCTGGTCGAGGGAAGCCGACGTTTTACCGTAGCGTAGCAATGACCTTCCCTTGCGGTGCTATCATGGAGCACTAAACCTGTTGCATGCCGGCCCGTCCGGCGCAGACCACACAGATTGAGAGGCCCTATGCTGCTATGCGCTGAGTTCGTTCTTCCCATTACGTCGGAGCCCATTGTCAACGGCGCCGTCTTGGTGCGGGATGGCGAGATCAAGGACATGGGATCTGCGGACATGCTTCGCTTGCTGTACCCGGAAGACGAGGTCAAGGAGTATCCCCAGGCTGCCCTGATGCCGGGCCTGATCGATCTTCACACCCATCTGGAAAAGTCGGTCGCCCGCGGCCTGGTCAGGGAATCGGATTTCCCCACCTGGGTGCGAAACGTGGGCAAGACCATGGCCAAGCTGGACAGCGACGACCTGCTGGAGTCCGCCACCCTGGGCGCCCTGGAGGCCCTTTCCAACGGCGTGACCACTGTGGCCGACTCCACCGCCACCGGCGCCAGCTTGAAGGCGGTGTGCAACGCGGGCCTGCGTGCGTTCATCTACCGTGAGGTCAACGCCAAGGACAAGCGCCGAGTGGACCACGCCATGAACTCCGCTATCAGGGACGTGGAGAAGTGGCAGGGCAAGGTTTCCGACCTGGTGACCATCGGCATTGCCCCCGGCGAGCTTTTCGACATCCATCCCCAGGTCATGACCGCCGTGGCGGAGTACGCCACCAAGGCAGACGTCCCCATGACCATTCACGTGAGCGGCAGCCTGGAGGAGTACAACTTCGTGAAGCGGGGCTCCTCCGCCTTTTCCGTGGACTCCATGTCCGACGAGCGCGGCTTTGTGGAGATCCCGCCCTGGATGCCCACCGGCGCCAGCCCGGTGCGCTACGCCCTGAACTGGGGCGCCTTCGAGGCTCCCAACGTCTTGGTGGTCCATGCGGTCCACGTTGACGAAGAGGACATTGTGAAGCTGCGCAACAAGGGCGTGTCCATTGCGGTGTGCCCGCGCGTCAACGCGCAGCTGGGCATGGGTGCCGCGCCCCTGTACGAGTTCCTGCGCAACGGCATCCCCGTGGGCTTTGGCACCGACTCCCCGGCGGCCACCGACGCCACCGACGTGCTGACCGAGTGCCGACTGGGCATGTTGATCCAGCGGGCCATCAACCCCGGCCAGTTCGTCCCCGCCGCCTCCATGCTGGAGCTTGCCACCCTGGGTGCCGCCCGGGCCCTGAAGATCGACCATCTGGTGGGCTCCATCGAGGTGGGCAAGCGGGCCGACCTGATCGCCCTGAACCTTTCCGGCAGCCAGGAGTCCATCTTGGATCCGGAGGCATCCGTGGTGAACACCTGCTCCGGCAGCGACGTTGCCATGACCATGGTGGACGGCAACGTGCTGTATGAGAAGAATCGCTGGAACGTAGACGTGGAGATTGCCCGCAACATCGTTCGCATCATCGAAATCCGCAAGAAGCTAAGGAAGTAGTCATGTCCAAGAAGCAGAACAAGAGCCAGAAGCTTTCTACGCAGCAGAAGGCAGATCGTATCAAGGCTGCCCAGGAGCGCGAAGAGCGCGCCCGGAAGAAGAAGGAGCGGGAGGAAAAGACCAAGCGCATCTTCACCATCGTGGTGTGCGTGATCTTGGTCCTTGCCCTGGGTCTTCCCACCATGGGCCTTGCTATTCTGGGAGGCTAGGCGTTGTTTGGCATCGGCGGCACTGAGCTTCTGATCATTTTGGTCTTCGTGTTCATAGTGGTGGGCCCGGAAAAGCTTCCGGAGGTCGCCACCATGATCGGGAAGGCTATTCGCAAGTTCCAGGACGCTCAGTCAGAGGTTAACAAGGTAATCAAGACGGAAACCGCCGACATCAAGGCGGCTATCAACGAATCCGACGGGTCGGCAAAGCCCAAGCCCGCGGCCAAGAAGGCGGCTTCTGCCAAGAAGCCCCGGCCTGCTGCTGCGGAAAAGCCCGAAGCGGCTGCCCAGGCTGTGGATGCCGGCCCCGAAGAGGCTGAGGCGTCCGAAGTTCCCGAAGAGCAGCTGAGCTTTTCCCAGCGCAAGGCCCGCTACCAGCGCCAGCGCCAGGAGCAGCAGGAAGCCGAAAAGCAGGCAGCTGCCCAGCGGGGCGCGTCAACGGGGAAGGGGGAGTAGCCATGCCCATCGGACCGGCTCGCATGCCGTTGATGGACCATCTGGGAGAGCTGCGCATGCGCCTGGTGCGCATCGTGGTGGTCATGATCATTGCGATCTGTGTGTTCTACCTGGCCACGCCCACCATCATCGAGTTTCTGTTCCTGCCCATCAACGACCTGGTGAGCAGCGTTATTGCCCTGGATCCCTTCGAGGCCTTTTCGGTGCGCCTGAGCGTTTCCCTGTGGACGTCCCTCATCGCCTGCTCGCCCATCATCATCTGGCAGATCCTTGCCTTCTTCCTGCCGGCGCTTAAGCCCAGCGAGCGCAAGTGGTTCCTGCCCACCTTCGTGGCGGCGGTGCTGCTGTTCGTGGCCGGCGTGGTCTTCTGCTACCTGGTCATTCTGCACCCGGCCTTCCAGTTCTTCAGCGACCAGGCCGCGGGCATGATGGACAACACCGCCCGTGCCCAATCCTACGTGGATATTATTCTGAAGTTCGAGCTGGGCTTTGGCTTTGCCTTCGAGCTGCCACTGATCGTGTTCTACCTGGTCATATTCAACGTGGTTCCCTACAAGAAGCTCCGCAGCGCATGGCGCGGCGTGTACGTGGGCCTGCTGGTGCTTTCCGCCTGCGTGACCCCGGATGCTTCCCCGGTGACCATGCTGCTCATGTTCGCCGCCATGGTGGGCCTGTACGAATGCAGCCTGCTCATTGCCCGCGTTGCCCTGCGCAGCCGCATCAAGAAGCAGGAAGCGCAGGCCGCTGCGGACGAAGCGGAGCTGGAAGAGCTCAAGACCGAGCTGTCCGAAGGGTTCAACTCCCTGCGAAACGACTTGGCGGGGGAGTAGGAACAAGCCATGCATGAACTGGGAATTATGACCGGGGTCGCGGACTCCGTGGTGGCAGCTGCGCGCAACGCGAACGCCCTGAGCGTGGAGTCGGTGACGCTGCGGGTTGGCCAGATGACCGAGGCCATCGAAGACGCCCTGTACTTTGCCTTCGACGTGCTGAAGGAAGGGGAGCCACTGCTTGCCCATGCGGAGCTGAAGGTGATCATGGTGCCTCCCCGCAGCCGTTGCCTTGAGTGCGGCGCCGAATACCAGCATGACCGCTTCCACATGCTCTGTCCCCAGTGCGGCGGGTCCTTCACCCAGCTGCTGGAGGGGCGCGAGCTGCAGATCGACAACATAGAAGTTGAGCTTCCCGACGAAGAGGGGGAATAGCATGCGCATTGACCTGAAGCAGCCCATCCTTGACAAGAACGACAAGCTGGCGGCCGAGCTGCGCCAGCGCTTTGCCCAGAACCACGTGTTCGTGGTAGACCTGCTGGCAAGCCCGGGTTCGGGAAAGACCAGCACCATTCTGGCGACCATCGAAGCCCTGCGGGACGAGTTCAACATTGCCGTGATCGAAGGCGATATCGCCTCCAGCGTGGATGCGGAAAAGATCAAGGCCCAGGGCATTGCCGCGGTGCAGATCAACACCGGCGGCGCCTGCCATCTGGAAAGCGCCATGCTCAAGCGGGCGGTGGACGTGCTGGACCTGGAGCGGCTGGACCTGATCATCATCGAAAACGTGGGCAACCTGGTGTGCCCCACCGACTTTGATCTGGGCGAAAACATAAAGGTCATGATCCTTTCCGTGCCCGAAGGCCACGACAAGCCCCTGAAGTACCCTGGCGTGTTCCAGATCGCCGAGGCGGTGATCCTGAACAAGGTGGACACCATGCCCTTCTTCGACTTCGACCAGGAGGCCTTCAACGAATCGGTGCGCCAGCTGAACCCCCAGGCTCCCATCTTCCCCTTGGCGGCCACCAAGGACCAAGGCGTTGCCGCGTGGGCCGAGTGGCTGGCGGAGCGTATTCGCAAGGCGTAACGTCCCCATAACCCCACGGCAACATTGAGGGTCCATGGTTGACCTAGCCTAGAACCCTTGGGAAGGACCTCATATGGACGCACGCGAAAAGTACGGAATCTGCGTTGGCGGACTGAAGGAATACGCTCGCACTGCGGGCTTCGACCACATGCTGGTGGGCCTTTCCGGCGGCATTGACTCCAGCCTGACGGCCGCCATGTGCGTGGACGCCTTCGGGGCGGACCACGTCCACGGCGTGCTGCTCCCCGGCCCCTATTCCAGCGACCACTCCGTCACTGATGCGCTGGAGTTGGCGGAGCGCTTGGGCGTGGAAACCCGCACGGTTTCCATCTGCGGTCCCTACGAGGCCTTCCAGCAGGCGCTGGACGGCCAGCTGAGCGGCCTGGCGGCGGAAAACACGCAGGCTCGGTGCCGCATGGTGGTGCTCATGGCCCTTTCCAACCAGAACGGCTGGATGCTGGTGAACACCGGCAACAAGACCGAGGCCTACATGGGCTACTCCACCCTGTACGGCGATACCGCCGGCGCCTTTGCCCCCCTGGGCTGCCTGTACAAGACCGACGTGTTTGCCCTGTCCCGGTGGCGCAATGACGTGGCCCGGGAAGACGGCTGCGTGCCTCCCATTCCCGAGCATGTGCTCGTCAAGCCTCCCAGTGCGGAGCTTTCCCCAGGTCAGGAGGACGAAAAGAGCATGGG
>JAQXGX010000186.1 GCA_029006935.1 Eggerthellales bacterium
GGGGTCAGCCAAAGGCTCTTGTTGTTACTTCACGGGAGGAACTGCGCCGGCCTGGCGAATCAGGTCATCAGCGTCTGCGCTGGTGGCAAAGTCAACGAAGGCCTGAGCTTGCTCGGAAAGCTGAGCGTCGGAGTTGATGACAAAGTTGAAGGGACGCTGGATGGAATAGGAGCCGTCAAGGATGGTGTCCTCGGAGCACTCGACGCCGTCAACCTTCACAGCGGTGATGCCTTCCTGGCCTTCCACGGAGCTAAAGGATGCGTAGCCGATGGCGTTCTTGGAGCTGGCAACGGCGGTGATCACCGCGCCGGTGGAGGTGAGCTCCTGCTCCAGCACGCAGGCGTCCTCGGTGCCGGTGACGGACTCGAAACCGTCACGGGTGCCAGAGCCGTTTTCGCGGCCGATGCAGCTGATGGCCAGGTCAGCGCCGCCGACTTCCTTCCAGTTCTTGATCTTGCCGGTGAAGATCTGGGTAATCTGGTCAAGGGTCAGATCCGTTACGCCGCTTTCAGCGTTCACGATGACCGCGATGCCGTCCAGGGCAACCGTGATGCTCTTCAGGCCAGTCTCTTCGTCCTTCAGGTTACGGGAAGCCAGGCCCACGTCGCAGCTGCCGTTCTTTGCACACTCGATGCCCGTGCCAGAACCGGTGGCATCATAGGTGATAGTCACGTCCTTGTTCTGGTCCATAAAGGCTTCGGACAGGGATCCGATTACCTTTTCCATGGAGGTGGAGCCGTTGGTGCTGATGGTGCCGGAAAGGGCAGACTGGTCGCCGTTGCCGGCAGGCGCTGCATCCTGCTTTTCGCCGCCGCAGCTTGCCAGACAGCAGGCCAGGGCCGCCGATGCCGCGACTGCAGCCAATGCCATTCCGATCTTCCTGATTTTCATTCTTGGTCCTTTCAGTGGTTTCAACGCGTGCCTTCGGTTCCGGGCACCCTTGGAGGGGAAGGTGCCCTGGCAAACCATCGGCATGATTCATTGAAACGCCCACGAGAAAAGGACCAGTAACGGCTAAGCAAGGGATCGGCATGAATTATGTAAGGCTTTTGCAAAGCGGATTAGAGGACAAAGGCGTTTCGGGCGTGCCAACGGCCACGCGGACTAGCTGGCCGCGGGCATCCAGACTCGCAGGCAGGCTCCCCCGCCGGGAGCGTCCAGAACCTCCACGGTGCCGCCCATGGATTCGGCGGCGTGCTTCACGATCGCAAGCCCCAGGCCGGTGCCGCCCGTGTCCCTGGAGCGGCTGGAATCCACCCGGAAGAAGCGCTCGAACACCCGCTCCTTCAGCTCGTCGGGAATGCCGGGGCCCTGGTCGCTCACGGTCAGGACCACGCCGTCCCCTTCGCCCCGCACCTGAACGCTGACCACGCCGGCAACCGGGCTGTACTCGATGGCGTTGTCCAGCAGGTTGTAGACCATCTGCTCCACCGACGAGGGAAGGCCCTTCACCACCGCATCCTGGCAGTCCAGCGTCACCCGCAGGCTCTTTGCGGAAGACGCGGGCTCCAGGCGGGCTGCCACCCGCTCGCACGCCTGCCGCAGGGCAACGGGCTCGTCGCCGCCGGTGGACTCGTCCAACCGGGAAAGGGCCAGCACGTCGTCGATGAGCAGCCGCATGTGCTCGGACTCCCGGCGGATCAGCCCCGCGAACCGAGGCACGTCCTGAGCTGGGACCACCCCCTGCTCCATGAGCTCGGCATATCCGCCGATCACCTGCAGGGGCGTCTTCATCTCGTGGCTCACGTTGCCGGTGAATTCCCGACGCAGGGTGACCGCCCGCTGCAGCTCGTCGTTCTGGTCTTCCAGCTCACGGCGCTGCTCGTCCACGCGAATCAGCAGCGGCTGCAGCTCCGCGTAGGCGCGGTTCTGCAGGGGGCGCGTCAGGTCGATCTCTTGCAGCGGTCGCACCACCATGCGGGTGAGCAGCCGGGATGCAAACAAGGACAGGGCAAAGATCACCACCAGGGAAAGCGCCAGCTGCCAGCCCATGCGGCCCAGGAACGACGCCAGCGACGCCCGGGTCTCGGCTAGGCGCAGCACCGCTTCGTCCCCTACCGAGACCGCGGCGTAAAGGGTGTCCTTGCCCAGGGTCTGGGAACGACGCAGCAGCACGCCCTGACCCGACTCCCGAGCCTGGGCGATCTCGGCACGCTGGGAATGGTCCCCCAGGGTAGAGGCATCCACGGCGCTGTCGTAGTGCACCGTGCCGTCGGCCGCCACTAGGGTGACGCGGGTGTCGGTCAGGGGCAGGGCCTGCAGGGTCTCCACCATATCCTGGGCGGACTTGCCCTCCAGGGACGCGGCGCAGGTGCGGGTCTGGGCCAGCAGATAGTCTTCCGCCTCCCGCTCATAAGAAGAGTAGCTTGCCGCCGTGGCGGCCAGCACCGCCGTGACCATGACCGCCAGGGAAAGAAGGAACAAGGTGATGAAGGAACGCCGGGCCAGGGACTTGGCAGCAGGGGCTCCCTCGGACCCAGCCGCGCCCCGGGGCGTTTCCGTGCTGCGAGTCATGGGCTAGTCGCCGTCCTTGATGCGGTATCCCACGCCGCGAATGGTCTGGACCAGGTTCCCCGCGCCAGGGCTTGCCTCGTTGAGCTTGCGGCGCAGGGTCTGGACGTGGGTGTCCACGGTGCGGGTTTCGCCCACATAGGTAATGCCCCACACGTCCTCCAAAAGCTGGGCGCGGGTCAGCGCCCGTCCCTGCTCCCGCAGAAGCTTTGCCAGCAGGTCGAACTCCTTCAAGGTCAGGTCCAGAGGCGCGTTGTTGCAGAACGCCTCGTGGGCCCCTTCGTCCAGCTTCACCTGGCCGCAGCGCAGCAGCGCATCCGGCTTTTCCACCTTGCCCCTTTGGGTGCGACGCAGCAGGGCGTTGCAGCGGCTGACCAGCTCCATCATGCCAAAGGGCTTGGCCAGGTAGTCGTCGGCGCCGGAGTTCAGGCCCAGGACCTTGTCGTACTCGGTGCCCTTGGCGGTCAGCATCATGACCGGCAGGTCGCAGGTCCTATGATCGTTGCGGATTTCGGCCAGCAGATCCAGACCGTCAGTGCCCGGCAGCATAATGTCCAGCAGCACCAGGTCGGGCAGCTCCTGGGAAAGGGCCACCCTGAAGGGCTCGGCCCGGTCGAAGCCGCGGGCCTCCAGGCCTGCATGCTTCAGGGCGTACAGGGCAAGCTCACGAACGTTGGTGTCGTCTTCCACGTAGTAGATCATAGGCTCATTGTAGGGGTTTCCGAACTAGAACGGCGCGAGGCGGGCGAAGCGGCGCTACAGGTTGTTGGCCATAAGCGCATGGATGCACTCCGCCGCAGATTCCGCCTGGTCCATGGCGCATTCCAGGGACTCCAGCATGGCATGGGCGATCCTTCGCTGCTCCGGGTCAAGGGCCGTATTGCCGTACAGGTCGTGCAGGGAGTTCACGAATACCTCGTCGCAGCAGCTTTCAAGCTCCTGGACCTTTAGCAGGCAGGCATGGACTCCCCCATCGCGCCAATTGCCGCGACCGCCCAGAAGCTCCACCGCACCGACCAGCTCCGCCGTGCACTCGGTGAGCAGCCGCAACATGGCTTCGCCCCCGTCATAGAGCTGAGTGCAGTGGAAGCAGTAGGCGCGCACGGCGGCGTCCTCCAGGGAATCGCATACATCATCCAGCACATGGGCCAGCTGCCCCATGCCATCCCGTTCCAAGGGGGTGGTGAAGTCGGCCATCAGATGCTCATGGATTTCATGATTGACCTGGTCAGCATCGTTTTCCACCGTATGAAGGGCGCTCATGAGCTCCTTGGAGCCCAGCTCGCCGGCAGCGATGGCGCTGCGCAGGTTGCATGCCAGCTCGTGGGCGTAGGTGGCCTGCTGCCCGAAGGCGCGATAGTAGTCGAAGCGCTCGGCCTTCCCCGGGCCGCTGGCTTTACCGGTGATCAACGTCGATCCTTTCATAGCTTGATGGAGCACTGCCTTGCACTGCCACGCGGCCTACATGATAAACAGGAACAGATGGGTGAAGACGAAGGCCAAAACACCGCATCCTGGGAAAGTTAGCACCCAGGTCAGCACCATGGTGCCAGCCATGTCCCACCGAACGGCCCGCAGCCTCTTTTCCGCGCCCACGCCCATGATGGCGGTGGTCTTGGTATGGGTGGTAGAGACAGGCATGCCGGTGAAGGTGGCCAGGCCAATGCAGAAGCATGCGCCCAGGCACGCCGCGAAACCCTGGTACTGCTCCATCTTGACCATGCTCATGCCCACGGACTTGATGATCTTGCGGCCGCCCACGGCGGTTCCCAAGCTCATGACGGCACTGACCAGCACTATCATCCACAGGGGAAAACCGCCCATCTCCGGGGTGCCGTACACGCCCAGCATTATTCCCAGCATGGTCAGGCTCAGGAACTTCTGCCCATCCTGCGCGCCATGCAGCACCGCCACGCCAGCACCCGAAACGATCTGCGCCCACTTGAAGAAGCGGTTGGCCCG
>JAQXGX010000187.1 GCA_029006935.1 Eggerthellales bacterium
AAACGATCAAAAACCCGCATTGTACGAACGATTTGAACCCGCCATTTCGTTCGCACAATACAGGGGTGCCATCGTGCGAACGATTTTCGCCCTCCTATTCGTTCGCACTCTGGCCCCGTTTTGGTCCGGGGCGACCCGCCGTACGCACTGCGGGCCCAGTTTGGCCCGGGGAGGCCCTGGGATCACCCTGGCCGCTCGCACTCTGGCCCCGTTTTGGTCTGGAGTTGAGGCGATGCAGCAGGGCGAAAGAGGCCGTGCGCACGCGCCATCCGCAAGCCCGCCCCGCCGCGGCCGCACCCCGGCCCCGCGCCGCCAGCCGCACCCCCGACGCAGCGCGCAGCAGCACGCTGATCTGCCGTCCGCGCGGCCTTCGACCGGCCCGAATACCGTTCGCGAGCAAACGCAGGTTCATGGTTGCAAGTTGGGTAGAAACCGCGGCACTCAATGGCTATAATCTAAACGCTTATACCATCTACGATGGTCTAGGTACGCGCGTTTGAAAAAGGGAAGGCCACGAGCCTAAGAGGGACGGGCCACGGTGCTATTTGAAGAAGGTACGTAGAGAGTCTCCTTCTGCTAGCACTGGGGTTGCGGGGCGCAAGCCACGTTTCTCTACAGCTTCGGCTGCGCGCCACGAGCCCCTGTGGGTTCACGGCCAGCGTAATATACGCGTTTCCCCAGCTCAGACCCGCAAAGAGTAAGGTAAGTGTAAGGACGAGAAGAAGAGGGGAAGGTAAATGCCGGAAATTGATATCCATGCTGAAGGCGTTGAGTGCATTAAGACTCAGTGTTACTTCTGCCATGCAAACTGCGGCGTTCTTGCCTACGTCAAGGACGGCGACGTCATCAAGATTGAGGGCGATCCCAACTATTCCAACCAGGGCGGTCTTTGCTGTCGTGGTACCTCTGCTCTTCTGCATGTCAATCACCCCGGCCGCATCAACCACGCGCTCAAGCGTGCGGGCGAAAAGGGCGAAGGCAAGTGGGAGCAGATCGACTACGATCAGGCCATCCAGGAAGTGGCTGCAAAGCTCAACCAGATCAAGGCTGAGAGCGGTGCAGAATCCATTGCATCCTGCGGTGGTACCACCCGTACCGACGACTGGGCACGTCGTCGATTCCTGAACCAGTTCGGTACTCCGAACGGTTTCCACAACGCACTGCTGTGCTGGATCCCGACCTTCATGGCCGAGACCTGCGTGGCCGGTTGGTCTCCCTTTGAGACCGACCTGGGCGGTGCAAAGTGCCTGATCCTGTGGGGCATGAACCCGGGCGCTTCCACGCTGCCTGGCATGCATGGCTACTGGGATCTGATTAACGCCGGTATGAAGTGCATCGTCGTTGACCCGCGTTACTCCGAGACCGCAACCAAGGCCGACCTGTGGCTGCCCCTGCGTCCCGGTTCCGACGCTGCTCTGGCGCTGTCCATGCTGCACGTTCTGATCTACGAAGGCATGGTCGACTGGGACTTCGCAGGCGAATACATTGACGGCCTGGACGAGCTCACCGATCACGTTGCCGACTACACGCCGGAGTGGGCATCCGAGATCACCTGGCTGGAGCCTGAGCTGATCCGCGAAGCTGCCCGCATGTACGGCCGCAACACCCCCGGCTGCATCCAGTGGGGCTGCACCTGGGACCAGCTGGGCCGTTCCTCCACGACCGCATCTCACGCAATCGCTCTGATGCGCGCCATCACCGGCAACCTGGACGTTCCCGGCGGCGACGGCATGCCCGGCCCGGCTCTGAACTTCATGACCGACGAGGAGCTGGAGCTCAACCACCTCATGCCCGAGGAAATGAAGGCAAAGCAGATCGGCTCCGACAAGTTCAAGCTGACCTCTTATCCGGGTTACACCAAGATCTCCACCATCAACAAGCGCACCTGGGGCAAGACCCTGCCTGCAGAGTGGTTCTGCGAAGCTCACGGCCCGTCCGTCTTCAAGGCCATCCTGACCGGCGATCCCTATCAGATCCGCGCTCTGATCGTGAACGCATCCAACCCCATCAACTCCTACGGCGACTCCAAGATGACCCTGGCTGCCATCAAGGCCGTTGAGTTCCTGGTCTGCGTTGACTACTGGATGACCCCGGTCGCCCTGTTCGCCGACTACGTGTTCCCGGCAGCTGGCGCTCTGGAGCGTCCCACCATCGTCACCCACTACGGCGCAACCGACTCCGTCATGGGCGGCCGCCGCGCCATCCAGCCGAAGTACGACCGTCACACCGACATGTACTTCTGGCGCAACCTGGGCCTGGCTTGCGGTCAGGACCCGGAGAACTGGCCGTGGGAGACTGAGGAAGAGGTCTACACCGAGATCATCTCCGGTCTGAACCTGCCCTTCGCCACCTGGGACGAGTTCGTGGACAACATGCGCATGTACTATCCGCCGCTGCACCAGAAGAAGTACGTTGCCAACGGCGGCTTCTGGACTCCGTCCGGCAAGATCGAGTGCAACTCCACCATCCTGCGTGAGCTTGGCTACTCCGGCATGCCCACCTACATCGGCTGCTCCGAGAACGAGATCGACGATCCCGAGCTGGCCAAGGAGTACCCGCTGACCCTTACCACCGGCGGCTCCCTGATGCCGTTCCATCACTCCGAGCACTTCAACATGCCCTACACCCGCTACATCTGGCCCGATCCCTACTTCATGATCAATGAGGAAAAGGCCGAGGAGCTGGGCATCGAGCATGGCGACTGGTGCTGGATCGAAACCCGCCGCGGCCGCATCAAGATGCGCGCCAACGTGGACCAGGAAGTCCATCCCAAGGTAATCTTCACCCCGCGTGGCTGGTGGTATCCCGAGCGTGACGGCTCCGCAGACCTGGACAACCCGTTCGGCTGCCTGGAGTCCAACGTCAACACCCTGACCTCCGTGGACGAAGAGCATTGCGACCCCATGGGCGGCTCCTGGGCAAACCGCGGCCTGCTCTGCAAGGTCTACAAGTGCACCGACGGCGACTGCGAGTACACCGTTGCCGACACCGCCTTCTCCATCCCCGGTTCCGACCCCCGCAAGGGCAAGACCAAGGAAGAGTTCCTGCATCGTCTGCCCAGCGAAGCTCCGCTGGCTCGCGAAAAGGTGCCCTTCGAGGCTCCGCAGCCCGAAATCGAGGTCCCCGAGGGCTACGAGTGGCAGTGGCAGAACAACACCCTGTACCACAAGGCTACCAACTATCGCCTGGATGAGTCTGGCTGGCTGATCAACCCCATCACCAAGGGCTACCATGACGCCACCTACGCATGGCGCTACGACGCAGCTCTGGAGTGCCTGGTCGACGACGCCACGGGCAAGAAGTACAACATGGACTACACGCCCAAGGTCTTTGCCCGTCCTGAGGACATCCCGGCAAACCTGGCTTGGAACGAGGACGAAGGCTTTGCCTACCATGAGGCCTCCGGCTTCAAGTACGACGCCGGTTCCGGCTGGCTGATCGCCCCCGACGGCTCCTATCATGACGCCAACTACGCTTGGCGCTATGACGCAGCCACCGGCTACCTGGTCGACGACGCCACCGGCAAGAGCTACGACTTCGAGTACAACGAGATTACCGCGTAAGGAGGATTGAATTATGGCCCGTATGTGTATGGTCATCGATAAGCGTCGCTGCATCGGCTGTCACTCCTGCACGGTTGCTTGCCGTACGTGGAATCAGCTGCCTATCGATATCGTTTACAACCCGGTCCTGTCCGAGGGCACCCGTGGCAAGTTCCCCAAGGTGCATCGTACCTGGACCCCCATGCTGTGCCAGCATTGCGCCAAGCCGGCTTGCGTTCCCGCTTGCCCCACCGGCGCTTCCCGTCAGGATGCCGACGGCACCGTTTGGATTGAGTACAAGAAATGCATGGCCTGCAAGGTCTGCGTGAACGCCTGCCCTTACGGCATGCGCGACCAGTCCAAGTTCGAGCCTCGTCTGCACCAGTTCATCCGCAAGTGCACCTTCTGCCGTGACCGCCGTGAGTACGAAGGCGACTACGCAAAGAGCACCTATTGCGTTGACACCTGCCATCAGAAGGCCCGTGTCTTCGGCGACCTGGACGATCCGAACTCTGAGGTTCACAAGCTCGTGAATCGCGTCAAGACGACTCGTATCTTCGAGAACCTGAACACCGAGCCCCAGATCTACTACATCGACGATATGGGAGGTGCTCTGTAATGCGTCATCATTATTGGGAATTGCCGATTTACGTCTACCTGTTCCTGGGTGGCCTGGGCGGCGGCATCATGTTCCTGTCCATGATCTTCACCCTGTTCATGTTCCCCGGCGTCACTGCTGTGGTGGAAACCGTGTGGCTGCCCATGCTGGTTGCCGTTGGCTGCCTGGGCCTGGGCTGCTTCTTCCTGGTCTTTGAGCTGGGTCAGCCCTTCGCCTTCCTGCGCGTGTTCCTGAAGAACACCTCCATCATCTGCTGGGGTGCTCGCTTCCTGACCGTTGCCATGATCGCCGCCATCCTGTGGTGGCTGTGCTACATCCCGCTGGACATGTTCGCTGGCTTCAGCGAGGCCATCCGTCCTTCCGCTCCGCTGTGGATGACCCTGGCCGGCTGCGCTGGCTTTGCCATCATGGTCTACACCGGCGTCATGCTGTCCACCCTGAAGGCTCACTCCTTCTGGGCCACTCCGGCTCTGCCTGCTCTGTTCACCGTTTCCGCTCTGTCTACCGCTTGCGCTGGCATCATGCTGGCTGCTGGTATTCATCCTAACGGTGGTCTGATGCAGAACCTGCTGGCTGCTGAGGCCATCAAGGAAATCGTGCACATGGCCGACATCGTTCTGGTCATTGCCGAGCTCACCATTCTGCTGGTCATGATCCTGTCCTTCCTGGGCGCTGGCAACAAGGTTCAGAACGCTGTGGCTCATCGCTGGGTCCATGGCTCCTATGCCCCCGCTTTCTGGGGCGGCATGATCTGCTGCGGCCTGGTCATTCCGGAGATCCTGAACATCTTCGGTTCTGGCGTGGCCACCCATGTGGTTGCTCCCGTGCTGGTTCTGTGCGGCGGCCTGCTGCTTCGTGCACTGTGCATCTTCTCCGATGACCGTGCCGAGGTTCCTGGCGAGACCATCTACTTCACCCGCCTGAAGAAGAAGGGCGAAGCAGAGTTCCTGACTCGTTGGGACTACGCTGGCGAAAACGAGTTCTAAGAGCTCGTGCCTTCGACGAATAGTCGATAACGCGTAATCAGACGCGGACCCGGTCCCTTTGGGGGCCGGGTTCGCGTTCCTTGTATAAAGGGGGAAAGAATGGAAACCTACGAATTCAACGATGTGCTGGCCGGCACCGTGGTCAGCTGCGCCTTCCCGGGGCTGGAAACCACCGTGTCCGACGACCCGAATGCGCCCAAGTCCTGCGAAACCCTGTTCTTTCCCGGTTGCTCCTTCATCAACTACGGCTTGCCCTTGGTGCAATCGGTTTACCAGACATTGCTTCAAGAACAGGCGGTAGAGGGAATAAGCCTTCTGTGCTGCGGCAAGATCCTTTCCTACGAGCCCAACGGGGATGAGCTGCGGGCTGACTTCGAAGAGCAGCTGCGCCAGAGGGTGGCCCAGATGGGGGTGAAGCGCATGGTGTGCGCCTGCCCCAACTGCGTGTTGGCCCTGCGGGACGCCTTTGCCGACCATGACCAGGTCAAGGACGTGGAAGTGGTCGCCCTGCCCCAGGTCTTGGCCCAGGCGGGCTACTCCGTTGACCCGAAGACCGCCAAGGAGGTCTTTGCCCGGCGCGAAGCGGAAAACCGTTGGTACGCAGGGGAGTTCGCGGACGAAGACCAGTTCTTCGCCGCTATGGAAAACGCCCCGGATCCGGTGTTCGCCGTGCACGACTCCTGTCCCGACCGCGAGATGGGGGAGTTCGCCGACGGTCTGCGCTCCCTGATGCCGCAGGGCATGGCGGTGGATCCCAAGCACTGCCGCAGGAAGTCGGTGTGCTGCGGGTCCCTTCCCCGAGCAGCGGGGAAGTTTGCCGCTGCGGACAAGGCCGCGCGCCTGAACGGCGACGAAGCGGTGGAAGCCGGTGCCAACGCCATCGTGGCGCCGTGCATCAGCTGCTGCTTCCAGCTGCAGATGACCGAGCTGCCGGTCACTCCCTATCACTACCTGGAGCTTCTGTACGGCTGGGCCATTGACTGGCGTACCACCGGCGGCCTGATGAAGCTGCGCTTCCTTTTTGACGAAAACCTGGGCGCCAACGACCAGCGGTCCAACCGCAAGTTCGTGGGAATTTCCCAGGCATAAGGAGTCTTATACATGAATCAGAACCTGAGCAATCCCCCCATGGGGCCCGACTGGGCGGACGAAGCCTACCACGACTGCCCCGCACCCGGGGAGTTTGTGGTGGAGGCGGACGACCAGGGCCGCCAGATCAAGAACACCAACTGCCACTTCTGCGGATACCTGTGCGCCTTCAGGGCCACGGTGGACCACGGCAAGGTGGTGGACCTGCAGCCCGATCCTACCCGCTTCCCCTACGATCCCAAGGTCCTGGCGGGATGCAGGCGCTGGAAGAAGAACCTGGACGTGCTGGACAGCCCCGATCGTGTGAACCATCCCCTGAAGCGGGTGGGGGAGCGCGGCTCTAACAAGTGGGAGCGTGTGAGCTGGGATGAAGCCCTGGATCAGATTGCCGCCCGTCTTTCCGCCCTGCGGGAAGAGCACGGCCCGGGCACCCTGTGCTCCATGATCGGCGGCCCCCACACCTCCTTCTGGCCGCTGCATCGGTTCA
>JAQXGX010000188.1 GCA_029006935.1 Eggerthellales bacterium
GGATCTTTCCGAGATCTCCGATCGTCTGCCGGCGCTTCTGAAGCGGGTTGCCCCTGCTAAGAAGGAAGAGTCAGATAGGGACGAAGGGGAAGCGCAACCGGAAGGTGCGGACCAGGAGGAGTCTGGGAAGGCTTTGGCATCTAAACCGGATTCCACCGGGACCATGCCCGAGGTGACCCGGGCCATTCCTCTGTCCGAGCATTCCACCCGGGGCTTGGATCGCGTGGTGATCGACGAGTAGGAGTGATTGGCGATTGCCTTTTCGGCAGCCTGCGTTTGGCAGGCACGTACATTAGTGGTAAGTCGGCCTTGGCCGTAAGAAGATAAGGGACGGTTAATGAAGTACATGACAACAGCGGAAATCCGCGAAAAGTATCTGCAATTCTTCGAAAGCGTGGGCTGCAAGCGCCTGCCTTCCTCGTCGTTGATTCCCGACGACCCCTCGCTGCTCCTGACCACCGCGGGCATGGTGCAGTTCAAGCCCTACTTCCTGCATGTGAAGGAGTTCGACGACTCCTACGAGGGCGCCACCACCGTGCAGAAGTGCGTGCGCACCAACGACATCGAAAACATTGGCGTGACCGGCCGTCACCTCTCCTTCTTCGAGATGCTGGGCAACTTCAGCTTTGGCAAGTACTTCAAGAAGGAGATGTGCGCCTGGGCCTACGAGTTCTCCACGAACCCCGACTACCTGGGCCTGCCGGCGGAGCGCCTGTACTTCACCGTGTTCGAGGACGACGACGAGACCATTGAGATCTGGAAGAGCCTGGGCGTGCCGGAGGACCACATCTCCCGTCTGGGCGAAGACGACAACTTCTGGCGCGCCGGCCCCACCGGCCCCTGCGGCCCCTGCTCCGAGCTGTACTTCGACCAGGGTCCCGAAGTGGGCTGCGGCAGCCCCGACTGCAAGCCGGGTTGTGACTGCGACCGCTTCCTGGAGTACTGGAACTGCGTGTTCACCCAGTTCGACGGCCAGGAGGACGGCACCCTTGCCCCGCTGAAGACCAACAACATTGACACCGGCATGGGTTTGGAGCGCATTGCCGCCATCATGCAGGGCGTCACCAACAACTACGACACCGACGTGCTGCGCAGCCTGGTTGCCGTGGGAGAGCGCCTGGCCGGCGTGGAGTACAAGACCGATCCCAAGGTGGACATGAGCCTGCGCATCATGGCCGACCACAGCCGCTCCGTGACCTTCATGATCGCCGACGGCATTCTGCCTTCCAACGAAGGCCGCGGCTACGTGCTGCGCCGTCTGCTGCGCCGTGCCGTGATGAAGGGCCATCTGCTGGGCATCCAGGGCCCCTTCCTGAACGAGTACGTGGACGAGATCGTGAAGCTCATGGGTCATGTGTACCCGGAGATCGTGGATAACCGGGAAACCATCCGCGTCATGATCGAGGCCGAGGAAAACCGCTTCGGCAAGACCCTGACCCAGGGCCAGGCCTTCCTGGAGGACGCCCTGGCTGCCCTGGAGGGTACCGTCCTTCCCGGCGACCAGGCCTTCAAGCTGCATGACACCTACGGCTTCCCCATCGAGGTGACCGAGGAAATCTGCGAAGAGCGCGGCGTCACCGTGGACATGGAGGGCTTCAAGGCCTGCATGGCCCAGCAGAAGGAACGCGCCCGCGCCGCCACCAAGGACGATGCGGAAGCTGCGTGGAGCACCTACGGCAGCGTCTACTCCGAGCTTCTGAAGGAGCAGGGAGCAACCAAGTTCGTGGGCTACGACCAGCTGAGCGCCCAGGCCACCGTCAAGGCGCTGGTGCGCAACGGTCAGCTGGTTGATCAGCTTGCCGACGGGGAAGACGGCGAGGTGGTTCTGTGCCAGACCCCGTTCTATGCCGAGATGGGCGGCGAAGTGGGCGACACCGGCACCCTGGAGTCCGCTACCGCCAAGCTGACCGTGGTGGACACCAAGGCCCCCGAAAAGGGCATTGCCGCGCACCGGGTCCACGTTGAGGAAGGCGTGATGAGCGTGGGCCAGACCGTTACCGCAACGGTGGACGCAGAGCGCCGTGGCCGCATCACCCGCAACCACACCGCCACCCATGTGCTGCACTCCGTCCTGCGCCAGGTGCTGGGCGAGCACGTTGCCCAGAAGGGCAGCTACGTGGGTCCCGATCGCCTGCGCTTCGACTTCACCCACTTCCAGGCCATGACCCCGGAGCAGATCGCCGAGGTGGAGCGCGTTTCCAACCGCTTCATCATGCAGGCAATCAGCACCAACATCTACGAGACCTCCCTTGACCAGGCCCGTGCCAACGGCGTGACTGCTCTGTTTGGCGAAAAGTACGACGACGTGGTCCGCGTGGTGGAGGCAGGGGACTTCAGCCGCGAGCTGTGCGGCGGCTGCCATGTTGCCAACACGGCGGAGATCGGCCTGATCAAGATCACCACCGAAACCAGCGTTGCTGCCGGCGTGCGCCGCATCGAGGCCGTGACCAGCTTCGGCGCCCTGGAGTACCTGAACAACCTGGAGTCCGAGCTGAAGGCCACCGCAGCGCTGCTTCGCGCTCCGCTGTTCAGCGTTGCCGAGCGCACCGCCGCCAACCTGAAGGCCGCCAAGGAAGCGGCCCAGAAGGCCAAGGCCGCGACCGGCGTTTCCGGCGGTGCCCTTGACGCCCTGGTGGCAGGTGCCCAGACCGCAAAGGGCGGCTACCCGGTCATCATCTCCCAGGTGGAGGTTTCCGACGGCGGCTCCATGCGCCAGGCATGGGACGAGCTGCGCGCCAAGATGGCCCAGCCCGGCGCTGTGGTCCTGCTGGGCCAGAACGACGGCAAGGTGGTCCTGCTGGCTGCCGGCACCGATGAGGCCGTGGCCGCCGGGTTCAACGCCGGCCAGGTCATCAAGGCCATTGCCCCGGCGGTTAAGGGCGGCGGCGGCGGCAAGCCCACCATGGCCCAGGCAGGCGGCAAGGACGCCGCTGGCATCCCCGAGGCTCTGAAGATTGCCCAGGACCTGCTGCTCTAGCATGCGGGTGCTTGCTCTTGACATAGGACAGACCCGGGTCGGCATCGCGGTGTGCGACCCGGGCATGAAGGTGGCTTCGCCCGTCTGCGTGCTTCCCACCCAGGAGGTGCTCTCAGGGGCGAAGCCCTTTCGTCGGGTGCTGGAGGATTGGGAGCCGGAGCTGCTCCTTTCCGGCCTGCCCCGCACCCTTTCGGGGGAAGAGGGTCCCCAAGCCCAGCGCATCCGCAAGGATGCGGCCGCAATCTCCAAGGCCTGCGGCATTCCCGTGGAGTTCACGGACGAGCGTCTGAGCTCCAAGGAGGCCAAGCGCATTCTGAGGGAAGAAGGCCTGAACGAAAAGCAGATGCGCGGCAAGGTGGACATGGTGGCTGCCAGCCTGTTCCTGCAGGCATGGCTGGATGCCCGACAGTAAGGTTTGTGCGCAGCTTCGGGCTGCATAGGATTGCAAAGGCGCAAGGAACGGAACGAAAGGAAGGGCCGGATGGCTTTTAGGAAGAACGTCACGTATTCGTCGCGACCGAACCACGCGGCTCGTGCGGCCCATGCTCGCGGAGATCGCCAGTTCCGCAAGTACGACACCAGCTACATCCAGCCTCAGCGCTCCAAGGGCCCGGTGGTGTTCATGGTGATCGTGGCGCTGGTGGTCGTGGCGCTGGTTGTGGGCGTGTTCCTGTTCCTGGGCCGTGGTTCTGCGGCGGGGAACACCTACGAGCTGGCAGCCGAGGGCACGTCGGTGCAGGTTACCATTGGCGAAGGTTCCGTGGTGGCCGACATGGCGTCTGCCTTGGGCCAGGCTGGTCTGATCTCCTCTGACGCCGAGTTCGTGAAGCGCGTTTCCGACCTGGGCCTTGAGTCCCAGTTGAAGCCGGGCACCTACGAGTTCGTTGCCGGGGAAGACGTGGACCAGATCATTTCCAGCTTGCAGGCGGGTCCGCCCATGGGCGCGTCGGTGACCGTTCCCGAAGGCTTCACCGTGGCCAAGATCGCCGATGCGGTTGAGCAGGCCACCCAGGGCACCATTACCGCCAAGGCCTTCAAGAAGGCTGCCAAGAAGGTTTCTGACTACGAGGCCGACTATGCGTTTCTGAAGGGCGTGAAGTCCTTGGAGGGCTTCCTGTTCCCCAAGACCTATGAGTTGGGCGAAAACCCTTCGGCTGATTCCTTGATCCGTCAGATGCTGGACCAGTATCAGAAGGAAGTGGAGGCGCTGGACTATTCCTATCCGCGGACCTGCGGACTGAACCAGTACCAGGCGCTGATCCTGGCTTCCATCGTGGAAAAGGAATCCGATGCCGAGGTGCGGGACAAGGTGGCCTCCGTGTTCTACAACCGCCTGTCCACGGAAGGGGAGCCTTCCTACGGGTACCTGCAGTCCGATGCCACCACCGCTTACGAGGTCGGTCATGACCCCACGGCGGAAGAAGTCCATGCGAACACTCCCTACAGCACCTATGCTCATGCCGGTCTGCCGCCTACGCCCATCTGCTCTCCGGGGTTGGAGTCCCTGAAGGCCGTGTGCAGCCCCAACCAGGAATATCTGACCCAGGGCTACTTCTACTTCTATTTCAAGGAAGACTCCAGCGGCAAGATGCAGTACTACTTCAGCCATGACCTGGACGAGCACAACCAGGCCATTGCCAACGCCTAGGCGCTTCCCTTGCCATGCCCCTGCTGTTCCCAGACCGGTATTTTGCGCGGCTGACCTGCATCAACGTTCAGCGGGACCTGCTCGATCAGGGTTATTCCGCGGTCCTGCTGGACATTGACAACACGGTGCGCTCCCGGGAAACCGATTCCGTTCCTGCCGATGTGCGGGACTGGCTGGACTGCGCCCGAAAGGCGGGTCTGAAGCTGTGCCTGCTTTCTAACAGCTGGCATGAGAGCGCGTTTCGCTTTTCCGCGGAGTTGGGAATCCCGGTGGTTGCAAAGTCCTGCAAGCCCTTGGTCCACGGCTATTTCCAGGCATGCAGGAAGCTGGGGGTGAGACGTCGGGAGGCGGTGATGGTGGGGGACCAGATCCTGACCGATGTGCTGGGGGCCCACCTTGCTGGCATGACGGCGTATCTGGTCACGCCCTTGAGCAGCGTGAACATTCGATCCGCCCTGTGGCAGCGTCGTGTGGAAGAGCATATTCTTCGCAATGCTGAACCTGAGGGCTTGGGGTGAAAGGAAGGCTATGAGCGCAAAGATCGGCATTAACGCCGCGCAGCTGTATGTGCTGGGTCATCCGGTGGCTCACTCCAAGTCGCCCGCCATGCACAACGCCCTGTATAGGGAGCTGGGTCTGAGCTGGCGCTATGACCTGCGGGACGCGCCCCAAGAGCAGGATGCGCAGGAGTTTTTGGCTGCGGCGGAATTCCTGGGCATAAACGTGACCATGCCCTACAAGCCCCATGCCTTTCAGGCCGCTCAGGTAAGGGACGCCTCTGCGGTGCTGGCCCAGGGCGCCAATGTGCTGGTTCACGAAGACCGGGGTCTGACCTGCTACAACATGGACGGGTTGGGGTGCATGGCTTACTTGCGCCATGCCGGCGCGCAGCTTCCGGGAGCTCGGGTGGCGGTGTGCGGCACCGGGCCTACCAGCCTTGCCATTGCCCATGCAGCTGCCAAGGAAGGGGCTGCGCAGGTTCTGCTGCTTGGCCGCAGTGCTGTCCGCGCTCGAGCGGCCATGGAAGGCTACCTTGAGCGGCTGGCTTCCACCCAGGATGCGCCTTTGGCGGGGGAGGTTGACTTTGCGGCTTCCAGCTACGATCAGGCCCAAGAGCAGCTGGCCCAGGCAACGGTGATCGTTGACGCCTCGCCCTTGGGCATGAAGCCAGGGGATCCGGCGCCTTTCAACACCCAGGTGCTGCGCCAGGGGCAGTTTGTGTTCGATGCCGTTTACGGTCACGGTCAGACCGCCTTGGCGGCGGCGGCTTGCGGTGCAGGTTGCACCTTCGCGGATGGTTCCGGCATGCTGGTGGGTCAGGCGGTGCTGGGGGCTCAGATCTTCCTGCGTGCTGCCGGATGGGACGGGGACCTGGACTTTGGCTGGGCCTTCTCCGTCATGGCCCAGGCAGCGGGCTTTGCCGTGTAGGTTGCTCTGGCCTTCGGAGGCCGCCTCGGCCGTACAATCGCAATCAGAATCCGCCGCTCGA
The DNA here is from genome assembly GCA_029006935.1 of Eggerthellales bacterium. Taxonomy (GTDB): domain Bacteria; phylum Actinomycetota; class Coriobacteriia; order Coriobacteriales; family Eggerthellaceae; genus SUG1186. Next base: position 6,115 of record JAQXGX010000188.1, read on the forward strand.
AGCCAGGTTGTCAATTTGGGCGCCGAAAGCGTGACCCTGACCCTCTGCGGGGCCCTCTCCCGTCAATTTGGGTGCCGAGAGCATAAGCTCGGCACCCAAATTGACACCGCCCCATGCTTTCGACCATCGAATTGACAGCAACCCCCTGATTTCCAGGGCATGAGCCCGCTTTCGGCACCCGAATTGCCACGGCCTGGAAAAGGGAGCCGGTCGCCCTGGCGACCGTGGGAGAATGCTCCGTAGATGTTGATCGCAACCGGGACGGGAAGGATGATCGCGGTCCCTTGAAAGGCTCTTTCCCGGCGGTCCCAGGCGGCCGACCCCGTAACCGCAGTAAAACCATAATTCAGGCGGACGCAGTTGCGGCCGAAATGCTATGTTAGATAGCATCAGAAAGACTGCGTATAGGAGGCTTCCCATGACACGAAGCATCACCATCCGCCTGAACCTGCTTGCGGCGGCTCTTGTTCTTGCCATTGCGGCCTGCGTTCTGCCTGCAGCACAGCAGCAGGCCTTCGCCGAGGAAACGTTTACCGTGACCGGTGCCCAGTTCGTGGGTGTTTCCGGGGAGCCCGCCCTGGAATACACCGGCGATGCCATTGAGCCGGAGGTGGAGCTTGTTACTGATAGCGGCAAGACCATCAGCGCCTCCGACTATTCTGGCAACGCCTTCAAGGCAATCTACTACAGCAACATCAACGTGGGCCAGGCTTTTGTCCGCATCATTCCGAGCGACGAGCTGAAGGCGGCAGTGAAGGGGGCCGACAAGAACTACACCCTGTCGTTCTCCGTTGAGCCCCAGTACCTGGTTGCCGCAACA
>JAQXGX010000189.1 GCA_029006935.1 Eggerthellales bacterium
CCCGTGTACTTTGCCGGGGTTCCGTCCCAGCTCAAGGCGCTGCTTGACCGGTTGCAGCCCTACTACATGGCCACCGCCCAGGAGCGTGCTCGGGCAGCGGCGGAGGGCCGGTCGTTCAGGACCGCCGTGCGTCCCGCCATCTTGCACGTGGTGGGGGAGGGAGCGGATCCCCACGGCATAGATGCCCTGGTCACCACCGTGAAATCGGCGATTGCCTGCGCCGGCTTCAAGCTGGAGACCGTGTTCGACTGGGTGGGACAGATTTCCGATGAGGGCGAAATCGTAGGGGAGCCGCGCATCCTGGACCTGCTCACGGGTGCCACGGTAGTGCCTGGTCAGGAGCAGGACGAGCCTTCGGGTGCGTCCGCGGAAGACGGAGGCTGGGAGCAGTTGGATCCTGACCAGCCCGACTTTTCGAGCCAGGACGACTGGGATGATTTTGATGCTCCCGATGCCGACGATACTCCCGTGACGCAGTCGCGTCCTCAGCTGCACTTCCATGACGAGCAGCTGGAGGAGCGGGGGCGCAAGTCCGCGGAAGCGGGGAAGCGGGGTCGTTCCAACGGGCGAGGCGAAAAGCGCACCACCAAGGGCGGCAACCAGACCAACAACCGCAATCCTCGGAAGGAAAACGCCAAGAAGCGCAGGAGCTCCGACTCGGGCTCCGGCAAGAAGAACACCGGCAGGCCCGCGAACCTTGGCCGCTCCGGTGCCCGTGCCAACGGCGGCAAGGGAGCAGGGTCTGGCAGCGCCAAGGGGGGCAAGAAGCGTGGTTAGGCAGGAAGACGCCGCGATCCTGGAGGACTTTTCCCTGGCCAGCCAGGTGGTTGCCCGCGTGCTGGAAAACCCGGACATGCTTTCGCCCTTGGCAACCCCTAAGGCAACCAAGGCGGTGCTGGAAGCCCACGGATTGGACACCAAGTACACCCTGGGCCAGAACTTCCTGGTAAACGATGCCATTCTGCGAAAGATCGTGGAGCTGGCCCAGACCAGCCCCGAAGACTACGTGCTGGAGGTGGGGCCAGGCGCCGGCACCCTGACCATTGCCCTGCTGAAGACGGCGGGCCGGGTGCTTTCGGTGGAGCGCGACCCAGATCTGCCCCAGGTGCTCAAGCGCACCCTGCGTCCGTGGAGCGACCGGTTTTCGCTGGTCAGCAAGGACGCGGTGGAGCTGACCCGGGCGGATCTGGACGCATGCGTCCCTCAGGGTTTCGACCGCGCACTTCCCAACAAGTTGGTGGCCAACCTTCCCTATGCGGTGGCGGCCACCGTGGTGCTGGGGTACTTCCAGGAGTTCAGCTTCCTTGACTCGGCCACGGTGATGGTGCAGAAGGAAGTGGCCGATCGCATGTGCGCCCAGAAGGGTACCAAGAACTACGGCGCCTACACGGTGAAGCTGCACCTGTACGCCCAGCCGGCGGGTCGCTTCCCCGTGGGGCCGGGAAACTTCTTCCCGCCGCCCCGGGTAGATTCCGCGGTTCTGCGGCTTGACCGGGTGCAGACCGTCAACGACCAGGGAAACGTGCTTTCCCCTTCTGAGCTGGCGGATGTGTGCACGGTTGCGGACGCTTCCTTCGCCAACCGCCGCAAGACCATTGCCAACTCCTTCAAGACCTACTTTGCCGGGCGAGGACCTGCTGGCGCGCAGGTACTGGAGCAGCTGCCTGAGCTGCTGGCTGCGGCGGGCATCGACCCCAAGCGTCGGGGCGAAACCCTTGACCAGGCCGAGTTCATTCGCTTGGGTGCGGCGTATCGAGAGCTGCTGGGTTAGCAGGACAACGCGTCGGGCGCGCACTGTTGCGGTACGGCGCGTTTGAGGCTGCTTGGGCTAGGCCATGTTCTGGTCGAGCCAGGCAATAATGTCCATGGACTCGTACAAGGCCTTGCCGTCTATGACCAGGCAGGGGACCTGTCCCTTGCCGCCGATGCGGATCAGCTCCTCGCGGTTTTCCGGGTCGGTGGTGTCCTTCAGGGGGATGGTGATGTTGCGGCGCTGCATGAAGCGCAGGACTTTCACGCAGTAGGGGCAGCTGGTGCGGCCGTACAGGGTCAGTTCGGGCATGGTGGTTCCTTTCCTCTGGGGTTCGCTTGGGCTCGGTAACGGGCGGAGGCGCGGGAGGGCCTTGGGCCGGCTTCGCTTTCGCCCCCTTGCTCGGTTACTCGGATTCGGCCAGGTTGCGCAGGGTTTCTCCCGTCAGGCGATACACGTTCCATTCCGTCATGCGCTCCGCGCCCAAGCTCAGGTAGAAGTCGATGCTGGGCTGGTTCCAGTTCAGGCAGGCCCATTCTAGGCGCCCGCAACCGCGCTCTATTGCCGTTTTGGCCAGGGCTCGCAGCAGTGCCTTGCCGTGTCCGCGGCCGCGATACTGGGGGAGCACGAACAGGTCCTCCAGGTAGATGCCGGCGCGGCCCAGCCAGGTGCTGAAGTTGTGGAAGTACAGGGCAAAGCCCACGGGCACGTTGTCTTCCTGGGCGATGATGACCTCGGCCACCTCTTTTTCGAACAGCCAGCTGTGGAGGAGCTCCGGCGTGGCAACGACCTGATCCAGGGCGTGCTCGTAGTCGGCAAGGCCGCGGATCAGGTCCAAGATCAGGGGCACGTCGGCTTCGGTTGCGCGGCGAATCTGAGTGGGCATGAGGCTTCCCTTCGTCTGCTTCGGCTGATTATTGTTTTAGGGTAGCAGTTCGGGTGCTGTTTGTGCCCAGGAGGTATCCGGCTCCCTTTCGCCTGTGCCGTTGCTGCTCGAGTCTGCGCCAATTTCGACGTCTTTGCCGCTGCCGGGAATCTTCGCATATGCAAATCGGAATCGGGCCGGATCAGGGCGCGCCGCATCAAACCATGGGTCCGCAGTTCGCAAAACGGAGCAGGACGAAGCGGAGCCGCAACTTGCAGATCACCAACCCTGTGATCTGGGGACGAAGACGGCAAGCAAGAAAAAGCCGTAGAAAAAAGCTGGACGCGGATCTTTCGACCCGCGTCCGCAAAAGGAAAAGGCGCAGAAACCGCTACGTGCCGTGTGTGGAGTCCAGCACGTTGGGAAGCCCCGTTGCGATATCTGCAGGCAGGACTTTACCAAGCCGACCTAGTGAACTCTGTACCACAGATGGGACAGTCAGAAAAATCGCGGCAAGCGGTCGAATTCGTCTGCGAACGGCAATTCGGCTCTATTTCCCCAGTTCAAGATAAAGAATCGATAAAGAACCGACAAAACCGCCCGTCTGGACGTGTTTTACATTCATTATTGGTTATGAGGTCGGGGTATAATTTCCAATTTTTCAACTATGGTTTGATTCGAAGTCACTTCTCCCGGCAAAACCGTTCCTCAGTTTGGCGCGGTCCAAGCCGATCTGCTGAAATGAAATAAATACCAATCAAACACGCAAAATATGAATAAAAATACCAATAATCACAAAAACAATGAATAATTGCAAAATAATATTGCAAACCGACTCAGCCCGCGGTATAGTAACAGCGTTTTTGCCGGAGGCATCCTGTTGGCTGCCCCGAAAAGAACAGACGCTGTGAAGCTTTCGCCCGCCTGCGCAGCTGCCTCGCCGCCTTAGTGCTGACGAGCTGCTCGCTTCCCTCGGCCTCGGCTATCGCCGCCTTGGCACATCGCCGAAAGCTGGGCACCCAACCTGGCGTCGGGCTTCGCAAAGTCGTAACATAACCTGCTAGTCAAAAGCGTGGACAGTGCGTCAGCGGTCCTGACGCTGAAGAAGAAGGGAACGAGCATGAAGGAAAAGGTTGTACTTGCGTACTCCGGTGGCTTGGACACGTCCTGCTGCATCAAGTGGCTCATGGAGGAAAAGGACCTGGACGTCATCTGCGTCATCGGCGACGTGGGACAGGAAAAGAAGGACCTGAACTACGTGTGCGAAAAGGCCCTGAAGGTGGGCGCCATCGCCGCCGAGGCCATCGACATGAAGGAAGAGTACGTCAACGAGTACCTGACCAAGGCCCTGGCCGCCAACTGCATGTACGAGAACAAGTACCCCATGGTCTCCGCCCTGAGCCGCCCGATCATCGCCAAGCACCTGGTGGACGCCTGCCATCGCTACGGCGCCAAGTACGTTGCCCACGGCTGCACCGGCAAGGGCAACGACCAGGTCCGCTTCGAGGTAGCCATCACCTCCCTGGATCCTGACCTGCAGGTCCTGGCCCCCGTGCGCGAGTGGGACCTGCTGACCCGTCCCCAGGAAATGGAGTGGGCCGAAGCCCACGGCGTGCCGGTTCCCACCACCAAGGGATCCCCGTACTCCATCGACGACAACCTGTGGGGTCGCGCCATCGAGTGCGGCGTTCTGGAAGATCCCTGGAACGAGCCCCCGGCGGACATCTATTCCCTGACCGTTGATCCCCAGCAGTGCCCGGATGAGCCCGAGGTGGCCGTCATCGGCTTCACTGCCGGCGTGCCCAGCTCTGTGAACGGCGAGCCCATGAGCTTCATCGACTGTATCTGGAAGATGAACGAAATCGCCGGTCGCAACGGCTACGGTCGCGTTGACATGATCGAGAACCGCCTGGTGGGCGTGAAGTCCCGCGAGTGCTATGAGGTTCCCGGCGCCCTGGCCATCATCACGGCTCATCGCGAGCTGGAGGACCTGTGCCTTTCCCGCGACGTGCTGCATTACAAGCCCCAGATCGAGCAGGAGTGGGCGCGCCTGGTCTACAACGGCCTGTGGTTCAGCCCGCTGAAGAACGCTCTGGATGCCTTCAACGCCTCCACTCAGACCATGGTCACGGGCGAAGTCCGCTTGAAGTTCTACAAGGGCAGCTGCACCGTGGTGGGTCGCAAGTCTCCCAACTCCCTGTACGACTTCGGCCTGGCCACCTACGATTCCGGCGACACCTTCGACCGCGACAGCGCCAAGGGCTTCATCGACCTGCATGGTCTGCCCACCCGCACCTGGGCCAAGCAGCGCAAGGACGCAGGCGCCGAGGGCGTCATCTAGGTCCGAGCCCGGGATTCTGGCGCCGTCGGCTTGGGCAAGAGCCGGCTTCGGCGCCCTGGTCACAGGTCGCAGGCATGAAGGAACAGCCGTTTTAGCAACGGTAAACACAAGTTCGGGGGGTTGTGCGCACGTGGTTGCGCCGGCCCCCTTTTCCCGTTTCAAGGAGGATTCAATGAAGGTAACCGGTACGGATGCCATGTGGGGCGGACGCTTTGAAGCTTCGCCCTCTGAGTTCACCCAGGTGTTCGGCGCATCGCTTCCCGTTGACCAGCGCATGTGGAAGGCCGACATAGCCGGCTCCGTGGCTCACTCGGCCATGCTAGGCCGCCAGGGCGTGATTTCCCAGGAGGACGTGGAGGCCATCCACAAGGGTTTGGACCAGATCGGGCAGCAGATCGAGGCAGGGGAGTTCCAGTTCGACATCAACGACGAGGACATCCACATGTCCATCGAGCGCAACCTGACCGAGCGCATCGGCGCAGCCGGCGGCCGCCTGCATACCGGACGCAGCCGCAACGACCAGGTGGCAACCGACACCCACCTGCACTGCAAGGGCCTGGCCCAGGAGCTGATCTCCCTGGTGGTGGACCTGCGGGCCGCCCTGCTGGATGTCGCGGACCAAAACTTCGGCGTGGTCATGCCCGGCTACACCCACATGCAGAAGGCCCAGCCGGTGCTGTTCAGCCACCACCTGCTGGCCTACTACTGGATGTTCACCCGCGACTGCACGCGCCTGAAGGCCGCCTTCGACGCCGCCGACTGCATGCCCCTGGGCTCCGCTGCCCTGGCTGGCACCACCTTCCCCCTGGATCGGGAGTTCACCGCATCTGAGCTGGGCTTTTCCGGCGTGTACCCCAACAGCATGGACGCCGTCAGCGACCGCGACTTCCTGCTTGACCTGAGCTACGCCTGCTCCGTGACCATGATGCACCTTTCCCGCCTGTGCGAGGAGATCATCTACTGGAGCAGCGACGAGTTCCGCTTCATCCGCCTGAGCGACGCCTACTCCACGGGCAGCTCCATCATGCCCCAGAAGAAGAACCCGGACTTTGCCGAGCTTATCCGCGGCAAGACGGGCCGTGTCTACGGCGACCTGGTACAGCTGCTCACGGTCATGAAGGCCCTGCCCCTGGCTTACAACAAGGACATGCAGGAGGACAAGGAGGGCGTGTTCGACGCCGTGGACACCCTGGGCGACTCCCTGGTGGTCATGACCGGCATGATCCGCACCATGACCGTGAACGCCGACCGCATGAGGGCCGGCGCTCATGGCGGCTTCATGGCGGCAACGGACCTGGCCGACTACCTGGTGGGCAAGGGCATGCCCTTCCGCGACGCTCACGCTGTGGTGGGCAAGCTGGTGCTGGATTGCGAAAAGGCCGGCAAGACCCTGCAGGAGCTGACCGTG
>JAQXGX010000190.1 GCA_029006935.1 Eggerthellales bacterium
ACCTTCGCCGACGTGCCCTTCGGCACCTACGAGGTGACCGAGACCAAGGCGCCCAAGGGCTACGAGGTCACCTTCGAGGGCAAGGAGATCAAGATCGACGCCTCCAACGTGGAGGAGGGCGTGGCCTTCACCGCGAAGGACCAGCAGAAGAAGGCAATGGTCACTGTGACCAAGGCTGACTCCACCACGACCCAGAAGCTGGCTGGCGCCAAGTTCAAGCTGGAAGGCAAGGATTCCGCAGGTAAGGACTACTCCGTTGAGGTAACCACCAATGCCGACGGCGTGGCCCTGTTCGAAGACGTGCCCTTCGGCACCTACACGCTGACCGAGACTAAGGCCCCCACCGGCTACGAGATCACCTTCGGCGAGCAGGCTGTGGAAGTGAACGCAGGCAATGTGGACGATACCTTCACCTATGCGGTGACCGACGACCAGAAGACCGGCACCATTACCGTGACCAAGACCGACGAGGTTACGGAAGCTGTGCTGGCCGGCGCCACCTTCATGCTTACCGGAACCACTTCTGGCAAGGCTGAGCTGAACGTTTCTGCCAAGGACAACGGCGACGGCACCTACACCTTTGCCCAGGTTCCCTTCGGCACCTATAAGCTCACCGAGACCGCAGCTCCCAAGGGCTACGAGATCTCCTACGAGGGCGAAGACGTCACCGTCGATGCCGACAACGTGGAGCAGACCCTGACCTATGACGTGGCCGACAAGCAGAAGGTCGGCAAAATCACCGTGACCAAGCTTGACTCCATCACCCAGGAGAAGCTCTCCGGCGCCGAGTTCAAGCTGGCCGGCACCAGCCAGGCCAAGGCCGAGGTCGACCTGACCGCCACCGACAACGGCGACGGCACCTACACCTTCGCCGACGTGCCCTTCGGCACCTACGAGGTGACCGAGACCAAGGCCCCCAAGGGCTACGAGGTGACCTTCGAGGGCAAGGAGATCACGATCGACGCCTCCAACGTTGAGGAGGGCGTGGCCTTTGACGCAACCGACCAGCAGAAGACCGGCACCGTTGAGGTGACCAAGCTTGACCAGACCACCAAGGAGGCTCTGGCTGGCGCCGAGTTCACCCTGACCGGTACCGATTCTGCCGGCGCAGAGGTGAACATGGTCCTGACCACCAACGATCAGGGCGTGGCAAGCTTCACTCAGGTTCCCTTCGGCGCCTACACGCTGACCGAGACCAAGGCCCCCACCGGCTACGAGGTCACCTTCCCGGGTGCCGAGTTCACCGTGGACGCCTCCAACGTGGAGCAGCCTGCGGCCTTTGCCGTTGAGGCAACCGACCAGCAGAAGACTGCCACCATCACCGTGACCAAGAAGGACGCGGTTGACGAAGCTCTGCTTCCCGGCGCCGTCTTCAAGCTGACGGGCAAGACCTTTGCAGTGGAAACCGAAGGCGATCAGGGGAGCGAAGACGCTGCACCTGATCAGGGCATGGGCGAGCTGGGCCTGCTGGGTTGGCTCTTCGGCCAGGAAGCCGATGAGCCCGCAATGGTTGACTACGAGCAGACCGCTATCGACAACGGCGACGGCACCTACACCTTCACCGAGGTCCCCTTCGGCACCTACACCCTGACCGAGACCCAGGCTCCTCAGGGTTATGTGGTGAGCTTCGAGGATACCGAGGTGGTCGTGGATGCCAGCAACGTGGAAACCGAGCTGGCCTACACCGCCGTTGACGACCGGGAGACCATGAGCATTCCGGTGGACAAGAACTGGGTCGACCGCAACAACAAGTACCAGGTCCGCCCGACCGCCATTACCGTGACGCTGTTCGCAGACGGCCAGGAGGTTGCATCTGCCGAGCTGAGCGAGGCAACCGAGTGGTCCGCATCCTTCGACGACCTTGAGGTCTACAAGGAGCATGGCGCGGAGGCCATCGAGTACACCATCGAAGAGGCTGCAGTGGAAAACTACACGCCGGAAATCGAGGGCTCTGCTGACGAAGGCTTCCTGATCACCAACACCTTGAAGTACGAAAACGTTCAGGGTAACGAAGGCGAAGAGGGCGACGACGATCCCACGGGTCCGGGCAAGGTTCGCGTGAAGAGCGACGAGGGCACTACCACCAATCGCGCTCCTCAGACCGGTGACTTTGCGCCCATCGCAGGCGTGGCTGCACTGGCCGGCATCGGCCTGGCGGGCATCCTGCTCCTGGAGCGCCGCAAGCGCCAGGACGCTGCTTTGGAAACCATGACCACGGAGACCACAAAGCAGTAACGCTCATCTGAGCTCATAGCAACAGGGAAGGGGGCCTTCGGGTCCCCTTCCTGCGTTCTGGGCAAAGCAACGGTTTGATAACGACCGTTCGCCCTGACCTGCTTTTCCGGGGAGCGCTGATATGGTGGAGTCGTTACCTATGAGAAAACGAGGACGGAAAATGAAGAAGACGGTTCTTGCAGCAATCTTGGCCTGCACCCTGGCAATGGGTGGTGCGCTGGTGGGCTGCTCCGCCAGCTCCAACACCGGCACCACAGGAAACTTCAAGGAGGACACCGCCGATGGTGTGGTGGCAATCTCTTCCATCAAGGACGAGCCCAACCCTATGGGAGCCAAGGTCACCAAGCTGAGTTCTTCCGATCTGACCAAGCTGCAGAACGAAATGATTGCCCTGACCAACGAAGCTCGCGACGACAGGGGCCGTGCGGACCTGAGGAAGGCCACCAGGCTTCAGAAGTCCTCCAAGATCCGCGCCGCCGAGCTGGATCGTCGCTGGTCCCACACCCGTCCCAACGGCACGAAGTGGTCCACGACCCTGAAGACCGCCGGCATTAAGATGAAGAACATCTCCTATGGTGAAAACCTTGCCATGATCTGCCTGGGTGCGCGGGCCGACTACACCGACAAGATGCTGGAAACCCTGGCAGAGGACCTGCATGACGGCCTGATGGGAAGCACCAGCCATCGCAACACCCTGCTGCGCAGCAAGTACAAGTACGTGGGCATCAGTGCATGGAGCACCGTGGAGGATGGCCTGCTGTACGTGTACGTGACGGAGCATTTCACCAACAAGAAGGCATAGTTCGTCTTCCTTCCGCGAACGTGCTGCCTCAAAGAAAGCCGGCTTATGAGCCGGCTTTCGTCATTGATGGAGTGAAGGATGAAGGAAAGAAGAGGTTGAACTCGGGGACGTACTTGAAGCTAACGCAGGGCTGAGCCCGGGAGCAAGCCTAGGAGTGGATCTTGTACACCCGTACGTTGCAGTACTTCTTGGCCTTGCCGTTGATGGGGCGGCTGTTTACGTTGGAGTACATGACAAAGGAGTCGTGCATGCCGCTGGTAGCCAGCATGTCTCCGTAGGAGGCCGCGCCGTTTTCCACGGTCAGGGCAAAGTATTTCCGAGCAGCAAGGTCCACGCCGCATACCGCCGTGGTGGACTTTACCACCAGCAGGTTCCCGCACCACATGGGCGCGCAGGAGGGGTTGCGTTCCCAACGGAACCAGTCAACGGAGCTGTAGTCCCCCGATGAAGGAGAGGTCTGCGGGGCGTAGGTGCCCAGGTTGGCTATGCCTTCTCCGTAGTTGTAGATGGCATCGAAGGCAAAGGTGAACCCCGTGGCGCCGTATCCCGCCTCCAGGGGTCGCATGGACTGGGGCAGGATCATGGTATCCATGACCTGGTCCGTGGATGCGTTCACCCGCGTGAGCTGGTAGTGCACGGACGTGGCGTCGGCTCGAGGCGTGCAGATCACGGAATCGACGTAGGGGTAGGGGGCCGTGGCCATACGGCCATGGGACGAAAGCACAACGGAGGATTCTTCGGTACCCACGGCGACCTTCTTCAGCAGGGAGTCCTCCTTGGACTTTTCGCCCGAAGCTGAGGGAAGGACCTGCCAGAAGGCAAGGTTGCCCACCAGGGTGATGCTGGGAGTGTCCCAGTCGGCATCCCCTTCGTCCGCCAGAGCGGGCTGGCCCAGGGAGCCATCGCCGCTCAGGGTGGCGGTGTACACCCGCCAGGTGCCGGCCAGCACGTTGCACTCCACCCAGATCACGCCTTCGGAAGTGGCGCGCACGTCGAACACGTTGAAGCCCTCTGCCTGTCCCACGGCCTTTTCCAGCACTACGGGATAGTTGCCGGACGAAAGCCACAGCAGCGCTATCTGGGTCAGGGGGTTGGCGTCTTCGCCAGGCAGCAGGCAGGCCGCCACGGAGTCATCGTTGCACCACAGCAGGGTCCCGTAGGGCAGGTGGAAGGAGGCTTCCCGCGTCACGTAGGCAGAGGCCTTGGCCTGCTCCAGGTCGTTGGAGGAAAGGACCGCACCCTTTGCCACCGTCAGGGCGTTGACCTTGCTTTCCTCCGCCTTCTTGTGGCTGTACTGGGAGTACGCGAATCCCGCGGCACCCAGGGCGGCAACGCCAGCGGCGCCGTAGAGCAGCTGGCGGCGGGTAATGACCACGTTGTCGCTGCCAACGGTGAAGCTTCCCACCTGCGCATTGAGGTCGGCGGCCTGGGCCTTGTCCACCGCAGAGGGGCGCAGGCCCTGCTGCTTGCGCTGCCTTGCGGAAATCCGCTGCTTCGGGGATGCGCCGGTGCGGCGGTCATGGGCGCTGTACCCGCTCACCGGGTTGGGGGTGTGCGGGCTGGAGCTGCCGATCTTCTTGCTGGTATGGGTTTTCCGCGGTGTCATGGTGTTTATTGTGTCATTTCCGCCAGGGGGTGAAGGGCATTATGGGTGAATTGCTACAATAATCGCAAATACCTGACCTGCGCAAGGGTAGTACCTTGCCGTATCGGTCCTGTTTTGAGCGGAAGGAACACCATGAGCACCGAAACGCGCCGCATTCTGCTGGTTGAGGACGAAAAGAACATCCGCGAAGCCGTGACGGCTTACCTGGAGCGTGAAAGCTACTGGGTGACCGCGGTGGGCGATGGCCAGGAGGCATTGGATGAGTTCGCCAAGCATCACTTCGACCTGATCATTCTTGACCTGATGCTCCCCAAGGTTTCTGGAGAGCGGGTGTGCAAGATCGTGCGCGACACCTCCGACGTGCCCATCATCATGCTTACCGCAAAGGGCGAAGTGGAGGACCGCATCATCGGCCTGGAGCTGGGCGCCGATGACTACCTGATCAAGCCTTTCAGCCCCCGTGAGCTGGTGGCCCGCACCCGCGCCCTGCTGCGCCGCGTCCACTCTGACTCCGAGCCCCAGCGCGAGGTGCTGGAGTTCGGCGAGCTGACCATCGATGTTTCCGGCCACAAGGTCCTGGTGGAAGGCAAGGAAGTGGACCTGACCGCCAGCGAGTTCAAGCTGCTGACCACCCTTTCCCGCTACCCGGGCCGCGTGTACTCCCGTATGGAGCTGGTTGAGAAGGTGCTGGGCTACGACTTCGAAGGCTACGAGCGCACCATCGACTCCCACGTGAAGAACCTGCGCGCCAAGATCGGCGACAACCCCCGCAGCCCCAAGTGGCTCCACACCGTACATGGCGTGGGCTATCGCTTCGAAGACCCCACCAAGCGCTAGTTCGCAACTGCGGGGCCATTCATGGAAGAGGAAAAGGAAAAGGACAAGCGTCCGAAGAACCGTCTGCGCTCAGGCGCTGTTTCCGGCCGTGCGAAGGCCAGCGACGAGCGCATCCTGGTTTCGGCGGAAGGCGAGGAGCGGGAATCCACCCCCGAAAAGGACGAAGGAGCTGCCGAGAAGCGCTCATGGGAGATGCCCCGCTGGTCCAGCATGAACATGGCCACCCGCCTGTCCGTCATGTTCGGCCTTATTGCCGCCATGACCGCCGTGGTGGCCTTCCTGGTCCTTTCCATTTCCTGGGAACAGCACTTCCAGGACTACACCCGGGAAAACCTGCAGGAAACCGCCACCACCATTGCCGAGCGCTTGGCGGAAGCCTATGAGGAGGACGGCAAGTGGACCAAGGGCGCCGTGGAGCCTGCTTCCTACGTGAGCGTGGTCTATCCCGGCACCGGCGTCATGGTGGTGGATCGCTACGGCCACCAGCTCTATGACTCCACCGCGGAAGAGGACGTGAGCAAGCGCTACAAGGGCTACCTTGCCCCCTCCACCGAAGACCGCATGCGCACCGCCAACGTGGTGGTGGACGACCAGGTGGTGGGATCGGTGCGCGTTTGGGTGTACGGATCCGATTCCCTGCTGCGCCAGTCCGACGTTGCCTTCAAGAACAACTCCTACCGGGCCATGCTGGTGGCCACCTTGTTCGCCATTGTGCTGGCGGTCATCTGCGGCTGCTGCTTTGCCCGTAACCTGGTCCGCCCCATCACCACCATGACCCGTACGGCGGAGGCCATCAAGGAAGGCAACCTGAAGGCGCGCACCGAGCTTTCAGGTGAAGACGAGCTTTCCCAGCTGGGCGAAACCTTTGACGCCATGGCCGAGGCCATCGAAAACGACCGCAACCTTGAGCGCCGCCTGACCACCGACGTGGCCCATGAGCTGCGCACTCCCCTCATGGCCATCCAGGCCACGGTGGAGGCCATGGTGGACGGCGTGTTCGAGCCCAACGAAGAGCATCTGGAAACAGTGAACTCGGAGGTACAGCGCCTGAGCCGCCTGGTGGACTCCCTGCTGAAGCTTTCCCGCTTGGAAAACCGCTCCAACCCCCTGAAGACGCAGATCGTGGACGTGGGCGACCTGGTGGACGGCATCGTGGCCACCCATGCGGCCTTCGTGGCGGAAGCGGGCCTTGAGCTTCACAGCGAAGTTGCCCACGACGTGTTCGTGAAGGGCGACCCGGACATGATTCGCCAGGCCACCGCCAACCTGATCTCCAACGCGGTGCGCTATACGCCGGAAGGCGGCCACGTGTGGGTGCGGGTGCGCAAGGGCGAGATCATGGCCTCCATCAGCGTAGAGGACACCGGCATCGGCCTGACCCCCGAAGAAGCCAAGATGGTCTTTTCCCGCTTCTGGCGCGCCGACGCGGGACGCACCCGCGAGCGGGGCGGTCTGGGAATCGGCCTTTCCGTGGTGAAGGAAATCGTGGAGCGCCACGGAGGCTGGGTCCAGGTGGAGGGCGAAAAGGACGAGGGCGCCCGCTTCACCATCCACATTCCGCTGTACAGCGAAGAGCGGGAAAAGTCCCAGCGGGCCAAGGACGCCAAGGCGCGGAAGAGCCAGCGTGCCTCCCGCTCGGGCAAGATTCGCCTTCCCCGTTAGGGCAAAGCCCAAGCTCCTGTGGCATAATAAAAAAGTTAATCTACGCGCAGGAGGAAGGGTGTCTCCTGCGCTCCATGGCAAAGGAGAGAAAGCCCCATGGCTGGCATCAATATCACGCCCGATGCACAGGGCAAGGTCCGCGATCTGTACGATCTTGGCGATCAGCTGCTGTTCGTGGCATCTGACCGCATTTCCGCATTCGACTACATTCTTCAGGACGAAATTCCCTACAAGGGCCAGGTGCTTACCCAGCTTTCCCGCTTCTGGTTCGAGCTTCTGGACGGCGTGGTGGAAAACCACCTGATCAGCATGGACGTGGAAGACCTTCCGGAAAAGTTCCAGCCTTACTCCGACTACCTGAAGGGCCGCTTCATGCTGGTGAAGAAGGCCCAGATGTTCCCGGTGGAGTGCATCGTGCGCGGGTACCTGGCAGGCAGCGGCCTGAAGGAGTACCAGCAGCAGGGCACCGTGTGCGGCATTGCCCTTCCGGCTGGCCTGGAAAACTCCAGCAAGCTGCCGGAGCCCATCTTCACCCCCTCCACCAAGGCGGAGATCGGCCTGCATGACGAAAACATCAGCTTCGAGCGCTGCGCTCAGATCATCGGCCAGGAAGACGCGGAAGCCCTGCGTGACCTGGCGCTGAAGGTCTACACCACCGCCGCCGATCACGCCGCAAGCCGCGGCATCATCGTGGCCGATACCAAGTTCGAGTTCGGCCGCATTGACGGCAAGATCGTGCTGGCAGATGAGGTTCTGACCCCCGACTCCAGCCGCTTCTGGCCAGGCGACCTGTACCAGGTGGGCAAGAGCCAGCCCAGCTTCGATAAGCAGTTCGTCCGCGACTGGCTGACCGCCAACTGGGACAAGGATTCCGGCACCCAGCCGCCCCGTCTGCCCCAGGAAATCATCGAAAAGACCAGCGAAAAGTACATTCAGGCATACGAGACCATTACCGGCCGCACCTTCGAGTACTAAGAGGAACGCAGCCGCGCTTGGCCTTCTGCCTTGCGCCCGTAACCGCCAACGAGGAAAGACATCATGACCCAACGCAACTTCCAGCACGCACGCTACCAGGACGACACCAAGCCCAAGGGCACCACGAAGAAGAGCGCCTCTTCCTTCAAGCCCAAGACCGAGGCCGCTTCCACGGTGTACGTGGCAAAGAAGCCCACCACCAAGAAGGAGAAGAAGGCCGCGGCCAAGGAGCAGGACCGTCTTGAGCGCAAGGCCGAAACCCGTGCTCGTCAGGAAAGCTACAACCCCACTTCCGAGCGCTACAAGAAGCTGCGCATATACTGGTGGATCGCCCTGGGCGCAGCGATCGTGTGCCTGCTCATCAGCTGGCTGGGCCGCTCCGCGCTTCCCGAGGGCGTGGACATTGCGTTCATGATTATGTCCTACGTGGCGATCATCGCCGCCCTGTACATTGACCTGGGCCTGATCCGCCGCGAGCGCAAGCGTTGGCAGGAAGAGCAGGAGAACAGGAAGTCCAAGGCTCAGCGTCGCCGCGAAAAGCAGGCCCGCATCGAGGCCATCAAGGCCGAGGAGGCCGAAAAGGAGGAGCGCCGCGCTAACGGCGGCCTGTTCAAGAGCTCCAAGAAGAAGGCCGTGGAAGCTGCCGATACCGTGGTGGCCAAGCAGCAGGCGGCAAAGGAAGAAAAGGCGGCCAAGGGCGCATAGTGCCCGGGGCGCTGCACAAGGTATTGTTGCAAGGGGCGTCTTCGGGCGCCTCTTGTTCTATAACGGAATCCCCGAAGGCCCTGATCTGAACTGGATTGGACCGGGGCTGCTGCGGGAAAGAAGGAGGAAGCCATGAGGTTGGTGTCGTGGAACGTGAACGGCTTGCGGGCGGTGCTGAAGAAGGACTTCCAGGAAATCTTTGCCACCTTTGACGCCGATGTCTTTGCCCTGCAGGAAACCAAGCTCCAGGCAGGTCAGGTAGACCTGGAGTTTCCCGGGTATACCAGCTACTGGAGCTACGCCCAGAAGAAGGGCTACTCCGGCACTGCGGTCTTTTCCAAGGAACGGCCCCTGCAGGTGCTCCACGGCTTAGGATCGGAGTACCTGGATACCGAGGGGCGCATCGTGGCCCTGGAGTTCGAGAAGCTGTGGTTCGTGTGCGTGTACACTCCCAATGCCCAAAACGAGCTTGCCCGCATCGATCACCGCATGGAATGGGACGATGCCTTCCGGGACTTCTGCTCGGGGTTGGAAGCGGGTGTGCTTCCCGCTGGCGTTCCCGTTGAGCGGGGCCAAGACCTGGGCCGCACCATGGAGCCCGGGCTGGAGCTCCCCTTGACCCAGCCGGGCCAAACCGCCCAGCCCAAGCCGGTGGTCATGTGCGGGGACTTTAACGTGGCCCATCAAGAGATCGACCTGAAGAATCCCGGACCCAACCGGGGTAAGGCGGGCTTTTCCGACGAGGAGCGGGGGAAGTTCACCGATTTGCTGGATGCGGGCTTCACCGATACCTTCCGCCTGCTGTACCCGGATGCCACGGGTCGCTACTCCTGGTGGAGCTATAGGTTCAAGGCGCGGCAGAACAACGCGGGATGGCGTATCGACTACTTCCTCTCCAGCGCCCAGCTGGACCAGAAGGTTCGGGAAGCCAGCATCTATGATGAGGTCATGGGAAGCGACCACTGCCCGGTGGGTCTGGATCTTGACCTGTAGCTGCTTCGGGAAGGGCCGAGAGGTCGGCCCCGCGCCCTTTCGCCCTGCCCTTCTGCTCTTTGAGGCGGGGAGAAGCTAAAGGGAACGGAGCCCTGCCGTTGGCGCTTCTACGCTAGCGGCAGGGTCACGGTGAATACGGTCCCCTTCGCATCCGAGCTGGTCACTTCGATGCTGCCTCCGTGCTCCTGGGCAATGCCTGCGGCAATGGCAAGCCCCAGGCCGTGACTGGAGGAGCCGGACTCGGAGCGGGTGCGGGCCTTGTCCGCCCGATAGAAACGGTCGAACACGTGGGGCAGGTCTTCCG
>JAQXGX010000191.1 GCA_029006935.1 Eggerthellales bacterium
ATCCCCATGGGCGCCACCCTGCGGGACGTCATCTTCGGCATTGGCGGCGGCATCCGCGACGGCAAGCAGTTCAAGGCCGTGCAGATGGGTGGCCCCTCCGGCGGCTGCATTCCGGCTGACCTGCTGGACACGGTCATCGACTACAAGGCCCTTTCCGCTACGGGTGCCATCATGGGTTCCGGCGGCATGGTGGTCATGGACGAAACTACCTGCATGGTGGGCATGGCCAAGTTCTTCCTGGACTTTACCGCGGCGGAAAGCTGCGGCAAGTGCGTGCCGTGCCGTCTGGGTACCGAGCGCATGCAGGAAATCCTGGTGCGTCTGGTCAAGGGCGAAGGTCGCGAAGGCGACGTGGAGCTGCTGGAGGAACTGGCCAAGTTCGTGGGCGGGTCTTCCCTGTGCGGCCTTGGCATGACCGCTCCCAACCCGGTTCTGACCACCATCCGCTACTTCCGGGACGAATACGATGCCCACATCAACCAGAAGAAGTGCCCGGCCAAGGAATGCGTGGACCTGCTGACCTACTCCATCGATCCCAACACCTGCACCGGCTGCACCTTGTGCGCGCGCAAGTGCCCAGTGCAAGCTATTGCGGGCGAAAAGAAGCAGGCTCATACCATCGATCCCCAGGCATGCATCCGCTGCGGTCAGTGTGTGGATTCCTGCCGTTTCGGCTCCATTGTTGTTGAATAGGCAGGTCAGAATATGAGCGAAATCACCATTACCATTAACGACCGAAAGCTCACGTGCCAGGAAGGGGAGATGATCCTTCCCGTGGCGCTGCGCAACGGCATCCATATTCCCAACTTGTGCGCTGCCAAGGAGCTGGCGGTGTACGGCGCCTGCTCCCTGTGCGTGGTGGAGGTGGAAGGCGCCCGCAAGCTGCTGCGTGCCTGCGCCACCAAGGTGACCGACGGCATGGTCGTGCGCACCCACACCCCGCAGGTCCTGCAGTCCCGCAAGATGGCCCTGGAGCTGATCATGGCCGATCACAGCGGCCAGTGCGTGGGCCCCTGCGCCCTGAAATGCCCGGCCCACACGGACGTGCAGGCTTACATTAAGCAGATCGCCCTGGGAAATGACCACAAGGCCGTGGAAATCATCAAGACCAAGATCGCCATCCCGGCGTCCATCGGCCGCGTGTGTCCTCACCCCTGCGAGCTGGATTGCCGTAGGGCTTTGGTGGAGGAGCCCCTGTCCATTGCGTTTTTGAAGGCCTTCACCGCCGATCAGGATCTGGCCTCCGACGATCCTTTCACCCCCGAAATTGCTCCTGCCACTGGCAAGCGCGTTGCCGTGGTAGGCGGCGGCCCGGCCGGTCTGACCGCGGCATACCAGCTGCGCTGCGCCGGCCATGACGTGACCGTGTTCGACGCCATGCCGGAAATGGGCGGCATGCTGCGTTACGGCATTCCCGAGTACAGGCTGCCCAAGGCCATGCTGGCCAAGGAAGTGGCCGCCATTGCCGCCCTGGGGGTGGACATGCGCAACGGGGTGAAGGTCGGCGCCGACCTGCCTTTCGCCCAGCTGCGCGAAGAGTTCGACGCGGTGCTGCTGACCGTGGGCGCTTGGGCGGCCACGGGTGTGGGCTGCGAAGGCGACGACCTGGAGGGCGTGCTTTCGGGCATCGACTTCCTTCGTCAGGTCAACACCGGAAACGCCCCTCAGATCGGCCCGAACGTGGCTGTGGTGGGTGGCGGCAATACCGCCATGGACGCCTGCCGTACGGCGGTGCGTTGTGGCGCGGAAAACGTGTACGTGATCTATCGCCGCACCCGCGCCGAGGCCCCGGCCGCTGACGAAGAGATCGCCGATGCCATCGAAGAGGGCGTGGAGTTCAAGTTCCTGACCAACCCGGCCAAGATTCTGGGTCAAAACGGCAAGGTCGCCGGTGTGAAGCTGCAGGTTATGGAGCTGGGAGAGCCGGATGCTTCCGGCCGTCGCCGTCCCGTTGCGGTGGAGGGCGCCTTCCAGGAGATCGCGGTGGACACCGTGATCGCGGCCATCGGCCAGAAGTGCGTGACCGCGGGCCTGGAGGGCTTGGAGCTGACCCCCAAGGGCAACATAGCGGCGGACGAAGCCACCGGCGCTACCAACCTGGAGGGCGTGTTCGCTGCCGGCGACGCCACCAACTGGGGTGCCGGTATTGCCATCGAGGCCATTGCCGAGGCGAACACCGCCGTGGCCGGCATCAACGACTACCTGGCTGGTCGGCAGACCGTGGCCTTTGCCCCCTACTTCAGTCAGAAGGAGCCCCCGGCTTCCGTGGTTGAGCGTATGAGGCAGAACCCCCAGCCCCGGGCAGTCATGCCGGTGAAGCCGGCGGAAGAGCGCAAGCACACCTTCGACGAGGTCATCAACGGCTTCAGCGAGCAGGAGGCCCGCAGGGAAGCGGCGCGCTGCCTGGAGTGCGGCTGCCATGACTTTGCGGACTGCAAGCTGATTAAATATGTGAACGAAAACCCGCTGGATCCCGCCCGCTTCGAGGGTGCTCATCACCCGGCCTACCGAGAGCGGGACCTGCAGGTCATCGAGCGAGACCAAGGCAAGTGCATCCTGTGCAACCAGTGCGTGCGGGTGTGCCGTGAGGTGGTGGGCCAGGGCCTGCTGGGCCTGGTGAACCGCGGTTACCAGTCGGTGATCAAGCCGGAGTTCGACGGCATTGACGTGGCTTCCATCTGCGGAAGCTGCCACAAGTGCGTTGATCTGTGCCCCACGGGAGCGCTGAAGCTGCT
>JAQXGX010000192.1 GCA_029006935.1 Eggerthellales bacterium
TTCAGCGTGTACTTCAGCTACTGGACCTGCTTCCTGTTCCTGGGGTACTGCCTGATCCGTTACTTCTTCGGTCCCCGTGAGCGCTCGGCGAAGGATTTCGCCCTGCTGGTAGGCCGCTTCGTGGTCTACATCGCCATTGCCTTCTGCATTTCCGCGGTCATTTCCCTGCCCATGGTCCAGGCCCTGCTCTCAATGGGCCGTGTGGGCGAAAGCGCCTCCGTGCCCCTGCTGTACTCCTTTGCCTACTACGTGAGCATTCCCCTGAACCTGGGGGGCGGCACCGTGGATATTATGGGTCAGTACGTGGGACCGGTGCTGCTGGTGGCCGGGGTGCTGCTCTTCTGCGCCCGTCCCTACCTCCCCAAGCAGGTGTTCATGCCTACTGCCGTGGGCTGCGTGCTCTGCCTGGTGCTCATGCTGATCCCTGCCTTCGGCAGCTTCATGAACGGCTTCGGGTATCCCACCGACCGCTGGCTGGTTGCCCTGGGATTTTGCTTTGCCTACGCCCTGTGCCTGGTCCTGCAGGTGCTGCCCAAGCTCCAGCGTAAGGACTGGATCCGCTGCGGGATTGCGGTGGGGGTCATCCTGGTCCTGCAGCTGGTAGGAGCCTTCATAGACGGAGCCCCGCTCACCGTGGTGCCCTGCCTTCTGCTGCCGGCATGCCTTTTCCTGTTCTTCCTTATGCGCCGCTGGAGAAAGTCCCAGTGGCAGGCGCTGCTGACGGCGGCCATGTGCGTGGCCTGCACCCTGTGCGTGTGCTTGATCGACTATGCTCCTGCCGGCGGCAACTACGGCAAGGAATTCACCGAGGGCATGAACGCGTGGGAGAAGGTGAGCTCCTGTCCTGCGGCGGCGGTGGCTGACCTCCAGGACCAAGGGGACTATCGCTTCGACTATGTGGGCCCCATCGATAAGAAGAACCGTTCCCTGGTGGTGGGTCAGCGGGGCACGGACTTCTTTACCAGCTACTACAACCAGGCCATTGATGACTTCCGGCAGGAGATGGAGTACACGGACTCCTCCAACCATCATGCCTACCTGGGATCCGACTGCCGCCTGGCATCCGAGCTGCTCATAGGCGCCAAGTACCTGGTGGCCAAGAAGGACCAAGATCAGCTGCTTCCCGCGGGATACGAGCTGGTTTCCCAGACGAAGAAGTACGACCTGTTCCAGGCCTCGGTCCCCACGCCCCTGGCCTTTACCTACAGCACGTATCTGAGCAGGGAAGACTATGAGGCTCTGCCGGTGCAGAAAAAGCAGGAGGTGCTCCTGCGCACCTGCGTGGTGGGGGCGTCCTCCGCATCCAAGCACACGGGTGCCCAGGCCGCGGTCCAGAAGGTGCCTGCTGCGGGGGAGGAGCAGCTTTCGACCAGCTCCTCGGTCAGCAGCGGCCTTGAGGTGATCCCTGGGGACGGGGTGACCATGAAGGACGGCAAGCTGGTGGTGACCAAGCGCAACGGCACCCTGACCCTGCGGGTCCCGGACGCGTTGGATGACTCCGAGGTCTACCTGAGGCTTTCCGGCTTCGACTACGTGGGCAACCGTCCCTCGGGGAAGGCCAAGAAGGGGTCGGGCCTGATGCACCGGGTGCGGGTGAAGCTGGATGCCCTGACCTGGAACTCTACCAAGATTTGCGTGGTCAAGGCCCAGGCGGGCTCCCACTCCACGGAGTTTACCTACAAGACCAAGGACAACACCACCTACGGAAACAAGCACGAATGGACCATGAACCTGGGCCATTTCCAGAAGGCCCCCAAGACCATCACCCTGACCCTGGCCTACCGGGGAACCTATTCCTTTAATGACCTGCAGGTGATCAGCCAGCCGATCAAGCCCCTGCTGGAGCAGGCGAAGTCTAACGGCGCCCGGGCCATAAACCAGGTTGAGTACGGCGTGAACAAGGTGCTGGCAACGGTGAAGGCCTCCGATGCCGCGGAGCTGGCCTTCTTCAGCCTGCCCTATTCCGCTGGCTGGACGGCTGTGGTGGATGGTCGGGAAGCTTCCGTGCTGCGGGCCAACACCGGGTTCATGGCGGTGGAGCTCCAGGGGGCCGGCGAGCATCTGGTCGAGCTGCGCTATGCTACTCCGGGTCGCGCCACGGGTGCCTTGCTGAGCGCGGCGGGCCTGGTGGCGTTGGCGGCGGTGGTGCTGGTGCGTCGCCGCGCTCGCCAGGGCGGGGTCCCGCGCCGGGGCAAGCATGCCCGCACCAGCGGAAACGCTGCTGAAAACACGCTGCGCTAGAATAGACAGTCAAGAGGTCATCAGCATGTCAGGAGATACCGTGATTCCCTTCAACAAGCCGCCCTACGTGGGCACCGAGCTGGAATATGTGCGTCAGAGCGTGGAGGAAGTGGGCAAGATCAGCGGAGACGGCCCCTTTACCAAGAAATGCAGCGCCTGGCTGGAGCAGCGCTTCGGCGCTCAGAAGGTGCTTCTGACCACCAGCGGCACCTCTGCCCTTGAGATGGCGGCCCTTCTGTGCAACCTGCAGCCAGGGGATGAGGTCATCCTTCCCAGCTACACCTTCAGCTCCACTGCCACCGCTTTCGTGCTCGCCGGTGCCAAGCTGGTGTTCGTGGACGTACGTCCGGACACCATGAATCTGGACGAGGACAAGATCCAGGCTGCCATCACCGATCGCACGCGGGTGATCGTGGTGGTGGACTACGCCGGAGTGGCATGCAACATGGAGCGCATCAGCCAGATCGCCCATGAGCACGGCCTACTGGTGGTAGAAGATGCCGCTCAGGGAGTCATGGCAGCCTACAAGGGCAGGTCCCTGGGGACCTTGGCGGATCTGGGATGCTATTCCTTCCATGAGACCAAGAACTACTCTATGGGCGAAGGGGGCGCCCTGGTCATAAACGACCCCCGCTTCAACGA
>JAQXGX010000193.1 GCA_029006935.1 Eggerthellales bacterium
TTCAGCGTGTACTTCAGCTACTGGACCTGCTTCCTGTTCCTGGGGTACTGCCTGATCCGTTACTTCTTCGGTCCCCGTGAGCGCTCGGCGAAGGATTTCGCCCTGCTGGTAGGCCGCTTCGTGGTCTACATCGCCATTGCCCTCTGCATTTCCGCGGTGATTTCCCTGCCCATGGTTCAGGCCCTGCTTTCCATGGGCCGCGTAGGCGAAACCGCGTCGGTGCCCCTACTGTACTCTTTTGCCTACTACGTAAGCATTCCGCTGAACCTGGGCGGAGGTACGGTAGACATTATGGGCCAGTACGTGGGTCCGGTTCTGCTGGTGGCCGGGGCGCTGCTTTTCTGCGCCCGTCCCTACCTCCCCAAGCAGGTGTTCATGCCCACTGCCGTAGGCTGCGTGGTCTGCTTGGTGCTCATGCTGATTCCCGCCTTCGGCAGCTTCATGAACGGCTTCGGGTATCCCACCGACCGCTGGCTGGTGGCCCTGGGCTTCTGCTTTGCCTACGCCTTGTGCCTGGTCCTGCAGGTGCTGCCCAAGCTGCAGCGAAGAGATTGGGTCCGCTGCGTAATCGCTGTGGGGGTCATTTTGGTACTGCAGCTGCTGGGAGCCTTCGTGGACGGAGCCTTGCCCACCGTGGCGCCCTGTCTGCTGCTGCCGGTGTGCCTTGCCCTGTTCTTCTTTATGCGCCGCTGGAGAAAGCCCCAACGGCAGGCGCTGCTGACGGCCGCCATGTGCGTGGCCTGCACGCTGTGCGTGTGCTTGATCGACTACGCTCCTGCCGGTGGCAACTACGGCAAGGAGTTCACCGAGGGCATGAACGCGTGGGAGAAGGTGAGCTCCTGTCCGGCTGCGGCGGTGGCTGATCTCCAAGACGAAGGGGACTATCGCTTCGACTACGTGGGCCCCATCGACAAGAAGAACCGCTCCCTGGTGGTGGGGCAGCGGGGCACAGACTTCTTCACCAGCTATTACAACCAGGCTATCGATGACTTCCGGCAGGAAATGGAGTACACGGACTCCTCCAACCATCATGCCTACTTGGGCTCCGACTGCCGCCTGGCCTCCGAGCTGCTCATCGGCGCCAAGTACCTGGTGGCCAAGAAGGGCCAAGACCAACTGCTTCCCGCGGGATACGAGCAGGTTTCCCAGACGAAGAAGTACGACTTGTTCCAGTCTTCGGTTCCCACGCCCCTGGCCTTCACCTACAGCACGTATCTGAGCAGGGAAGACTACGAGGCCCTGCCGGTGCAGGAAAAGCAGGAGGTGCTCCTGCGCACCTGTGTGGTGGGGGTGTCCTCCGCATCCAAGAACGCGGGCGCAATGGCCACGGTCCAGAAGGTGCCTGCCGCGGGGGAGGAGCAGCTTTCGACCAGCTCCTCGGTCAGCAGCGGTCTTGAGGTGGTCCCCGGGGACGGGGTGACCATGAAGGATGGCAAGCTGGTGGTGACCAAGCGCAACGCCACCGTGACCCTGCGGGTCCCGGACGCGCTAGATGACTCCGAGGTCTACCTGAGGCTTTCTGGCTTCGATTACGTGGGCAACCGCCCCTTGGGGAAGGCCAAGAAGGGGTCGGGCCTGATGCATCGGGTGCGGGTGAAGCTGGATGCCCTGACCTGGAACTCCACCAAGATCTGCGTGGTCAAGGCCCAGGCCGGCTCCCACTCAACGGAGTTTACCTACAAGACCAAGGACAACACCACCTACGGAAACAAGCACGAATGGACCATGAACCTGGGTCATTTCCAGAAGGCTCCCAAGATCATCACCCTGACCCTGGCCTACCGGGGAACCTATTCCTTCGATGATCTGCAGGTGATCAGCCAGCCGGTCAAGCTCCTGCTGGAGCAGGCGAAGGCTAACGGCGCCCGGGTGATCGATCGGGTGGAGTACGGCGTGAACAAGGTGCTGGCAACGGTGAAGACCTCTGATGCCGCCGAGCTGGCCTTCTTCAGTCTGCCCTATTCCGCTGGCTGGACGGCTGTGGTAGACGGTCGGGAAGCCTCCGTGCTGCGGGCCAACACCGGGTTCATGGCGGTGGAGCTCCAGGGGTCCGGTGAACATCAGGTCGAGCTGCGCTATGCAACTCCGGGTCGCGCTACGGGTGCCTTGCTGAGCGTGGCGGGCCTGGTGGCGTTGGCAGCGGTGGTGCTGGTGCGTCGCCGCAATCCCCAGGGCGGGGTCCCGCGCCGGGGCAAGCATGCCCGTACCAGCGGAAACGCTGCCGAAAACACACTGGGCTAGAATAGGCAGTCAAGAAGTAGTCAGCATGTCAGGAGATATCGTGATTCCCTTCAACAAGCCGCCCTACGTGGGCACCGAGCTGGAATATGTGCGTCAGAGTGTGGAGGAAGTGGGCAAGATCAGCGGAGACGGCCCCTTTACCAAGAAGTGCAACGCCTGGCTGGAGCAGCGCTTCGGCGCCCAGAAGGTGCTTCTGACTACCAGTGGCACCTCTGCCCTGGAAATGGCGGCTCTTCTGTGCAACCTGCAGCCAGGGGATGAGGTCATCCTTCCCAGCTACACCTTCAGTTCCACTGCCACCGCCTTCGTGCTTGCCGGTGCCAAGCTGGTGTTTGTGGACGTACGTCCGGACACCATGAATCTGGACGAGGACAAGATCCAGGCTGCCATCACCGATCGCACGCGGGTAATCGTGGTGGTGGACTACGCCGGAGTGGCATGCAATATGGAGCGCATCAGCCAGATCGCCCATGAGCACGGCCTGCTTGTGGTGGAAGAT
>JAQXGX010000194.1 GCA_029006935.1 Eggerthellales bacterium
GGATCTGCTGGCAGCAGGAGTCCAGAAGATCGTTTCCTCGCACCACCGAGGTCACCCCCTGCGCCGCATCATCATGGACCACCGCCAACTGGTAGGCAAAGGACCCATCTGCCCTACGTACCACGAAGTCGCCCGCATCGGTTACCACGTTCTGCGAAACCGAACCTGCCACCTGGTCGAAGACGCGCAGGGACGCTTCGCTGCCCAACCCTGCGCAGGCGGCCTCCACGTCCAGCCTCCAGGAAGCCCCTGGGCGACCTTGGGCGCGAACGGCTCTTTCGCGCTGAATGCGCTCAGAAGGGCTCAGGTTCCTGCACGCTCCACCATAGACGTGGTGCTCTCCCCTATGAGGAGCCGATGCGGCCTTCAGATCCGCCCTGGTGCAGAAGCAGGGATAAACCCAGCCCCGCTCCATCAGCTGATCAAAGGCCCGCTCATAGGCTACGTCTTGGGTGGATTGATAGAACGGTCCCTCATCCCAGGTCAGGCCCAGCATTTCCAAATCTCTCATCACCTGGTCGGCATACTCCTGCCTAGACCTTCCCCGGTCAAGATCTTCAATGCGCAGGACCATGGAGCCGTCCTGAGCCTTTGCCACCAGCCAGGCCACCAGGCAGGCGAACACGTTTCCCGCATGCATCCTTCCCGTGGGAGAAGGAGCGAAGCGCCCCACTACGGGACGCTTCGACTGAACAGTGCGCTGAGTCAAGGGCATGGGAGCTCTACTTCTGGGCAAAGGCTCTGCCAGCGGCAAAGGCCGCAAGATTTGCCTCCACGAACTTGGCAGGAACGCGCTGTTTGATGCACTCCTCCCAGACTTCCTGGTTAAAATCCAAGCTGACGGAAAGAGCGCCCAGCAGCACCACGTTGGCCGCCTTCGCCGTTCCCGCCTGGGCCGCCAGGGAGGCCGCAGGGATCAGCATGGCGTCTTCCTCGGCCAGCGTCTGGGACATGCGGGCAGGCATGGAGGCCTTGCCGGTGGCCACCGACTGGGGCTTGATCACCTCGTCGTTCACCAGCAGGAAGCCTCCCTTCTTCAGGAAGGGCAGGTTGCGCAGCGCCTCCATCTTCTCAAAGGAGACCACGCAGTCGCAACAGCCCTTGTCCGCCACCATGGACTTGACGCTGCTGCCGAAGCGCACCACCGTGGTCACCGCGCCTCCGCGCTGGGACATGCCGTGGATTTCGCTCACCTTGACCTGAACTCCGGAAGCCATGGCGGCACGGGCAAGCAGATCGGCGGCAAGGATGGTGCCCTGTCCGCCCACGCCGCACAGCAGAACCGTGGTAGTTTCGTTAGCTGAAAGCATTAGCGGGCTCCTTCCCTCTGCTCGATTGCCTTGAACCCGCAGTACTGAGCACATTGGCCGCAGCCGATGCACTGACCGGGGTCGATGGAAGCAATGCCCGATTCCCGATCCTTGGAGATGGCGGGGCATCCCAGCGTGGAGCACACGCCGCAACCGGTGCAGGCACCGGTCACAACGTAGGAAGGCTTGCGGGTTCGATCAAGGAGCACGCAGGGGCTGCGGAACACCAGCACCGAAAGCTCGTTGCTCTGCGTGGCTTCCTTGATGGCCTTGCGGACTTCCTTCATGTTGTTGGGATCGATGGTGCGAACATCCTCCACACCCAGGGCCCTGACCACGCCCTCCAGATCCAGCTCGCGGCTGGGACGGTTCTGCAGGGTCTGGCCGTTGAAGGGATTGCCCTGACGGCCCGTCATGGCAGTGGTGCGGTTATCCAGCACGCAGATCGTACCCGCGCCGCGGTTGTATACCGTGGAGATCAAGGAGCTCAGGCCGGAATGGCCGAAGGTGGAGTCGCCGATCACCGCGCACACCGGACGATGCTCAGTCCCCTCCAGGGCAAGCTCGAAGCCATGAGCCATGGAAACGGAGGCGCCCATGTCCAGGCAGGTGTCCATGGCGGAAAGCGGAGGAAGGGCGCCCAGGGTATAGCAGCCGATATCGCCGGTGACGATGGCCTTCACGCGGGAAAGCTCCTTGAATACCAGACGATGGGGGCAACCGGGGCACAGTGCCGGCGGTCGGCCAGGCAGGCCTTCCGGTGCCTCAACGTACGCAGGAGCCTCCATGCCGAAGGCAGCGCGAATAAGACCCGGGGTCAGCTCCCCGTCCCGAGGAAGTGTGCAGGGGAAGTCGCTCACGGTAACACCGCAGGCGCGAACAGCCTGGGTCAGGTAGTCGGAGCCTTCCTCTACCACGTACAGGCGCTTCACCGTGGCAGCAAAGTCCTGGATCTGCTGAGCGCACAGAGGCCAGGTCACACCCAGTTTCAGGATGCTTGCCTGGGGCAGGGCCTCGGAAACATGCTGGTAGGCCGCTCCCGCGCACACCACGCCGATTTCGCCGTCATCTTGTCCGGCTTCCACGCGGTTGAAGGAGCAGGTGCCGGCCCATTCGGCCAGATCAGCGTCGCGCTGCAGCTGCACCTTACGGCGGGGCTTGGCAAAGGAGGGCATCATGACCCACTTCCTGGGGTCGGTCTCATAAGGCTTCAGAGGCACCTCCGTACGCTCCCCCGTGCTCACCGGGGTCTTGGTGTGGGAGATGCGTACCGAAGAGCGAATGAAGAAGGGCACGTCAAAGCGCTCGGAAAGGTCGAAGGCGGCCTTGGTGAAGGCATGGGCTTCCGCGGCATCAGCGGGATCTAACATGGGAACATGGGCAGCCTGTGCGTAGAAGTGGGAGTCCTGCTCGTTCTGAGAAGAGTACATGCCCGGGTCGTCGGCGGCAAGAATGACAAAGCCGCCGTTCACGCCCGTATAGGCCGCAGTGAACAGCGGGTCTGCCGCAACGTTCACGCCCACGTGCTTCATAGTGGCCAGTACGCGCGCACCGGCTGCGCAAGCACCCATGCCCACCTCAAGAGCCACCTTCTCATTGGTGCACCACTCGGCGTACACGCCTTCCTTCTTTGCAAAGTTTTCCAAGGTTTCCGTCGAAGGCGTGCCCGGATAGGCAACGCCCACCCTTGCACCGGCCTCCCAGGCACCCTGGGCTATGGCTTCATTGCCGGAAAGTAGTTCCATGCTAACCCCTCTTCGTTATACCCGCGTCCTAATCCTGCTCGTAGGCAAGACGGAACACGCCGATTTGAATTTCGTCCCCTACTGCAAGCTTTGCGGAGCTCACGGCCCTGCCGTTCACCCAAAGCCCGTTGAAGGAGTTGCAGTCCTCGATCACGAAGGAATCCTGATCCCAGTAGATGCGAGCATGCTTACGGGAAACGGTCATGTCGTTTAGGAAGATGCCGCAATGCGGATTCCTGCCAATGACCTGCTCTTTCTTAGGAAGCTCGTAGACCATGCCAATCTGGGGCCCCTTGATCACATGCAGCCTGGACTGCATGACATGGGGAATGTTCAGCGAGGCGCGGATAGGCTCCTCGGAAGTGCTGCCAACGGCTTCAAAACGCTGGGTGCTGCCTACCAGGTTGAATCCGCATGCAGGGCATGCGCTGTGCTCCTGGGCAACGGAATTACCGCAAACAGGGCATTTCTGACTCATGGTTCACCTGCTTTCCTAAGGTTACAAGGACGCGCCAGATGCACTGGTCTTATCGTTCAGCAACGTCGTCTGATTTACCAGCGTATCAGGTGCTTGGGTCTTGCCGAACAGCAAGCGGTCGAAAAACACGCCTATGGCTTCGAACGGATTGGGAGCGCGCTGGTCTTCGATTGCAACCAGGTCCGCCTCAGCAACCACCTGGTTATGCTGAGAGAACACGAGCTTGCCCACCACGTCGCCCACGTGGACATTACCGGGGTCTTCGCGTATCTGGAGCTCCTGGCTAACGTTGCCGTTCAGGTCGAACAGCGAAACCGCCGCATCGACCTTGGACAAGGTGACTCCATAGGTGGCATCCGTCCAGCCGGGATGGGCGACCCGCGCGATCACCGGCACCGTCAGGGTCTGACCGTCCTGGATTACCTGGGCGGTTTCAGGGCTGTTTGCCAACGGGTAGGACACCGTGTGATCGTAAACCCAATCAAGCAGGGTCCGGGTGTCGGTGAAGCGCTGCCACTCATCCGTGGACTTGAGGACGATGCAGTACAGGTCCTTGTCGCCCCGGTTGCAGGCGGCAGCAAAGCAGTTGCCCGCCTTTTCCGTATATCCGGTCTTCACGCCGCACAGGCCCTCGTAGTTGCCCAGCAGCTCATCGGTGGGCTCAAGGTGGATTCCCGCAGGGGAGCCGTCCCGAGTGATCTTGATGGTGGTTTCACCCATGGAAACTACTTCGCGGAAGGTGTCGTTTTCCATGGCACAGGCCACCATCAGCGAAACGTCCTTGGCGGTGCTGTGCAGGCTTCCCGCATACTCGTCAAAGTCCAGGCCGTGGGCGTTGGAAAACTCCGAGGAGGTCATGCCCAGCTCCTGGGCCTTTGCATTCATGGCATCCACGAAGGCCTGGGCGCAGGCATACTCGTTGGTTGCATCCCCACCGGTTCGGTCCAGGATCCGTCCGCCGTAGTATTCCGCAATCGCCTGGGCCGCATCGTTGCCGGAAGGAATCATGAGGGCCTTCAGCGCTTCGGACAGGGTCAGCTTGTCGCCGGCCTGCAGCTCCGCAGAGGACTCGCCGATCTTCGCCGCGTTCTTGCTCACCGTTATCACATCATCTAAGGAGCCCTGCTCCAGGGCAACGATAGCCGTCATGATCTTGGTTACGGAGGCGATCTGGGTTTCCACCTGGGAATTACGGTCGAAGTAGACCTGGCCGTCCTCGTCAACCACGTATACGTACTCGGCGGCAACACTGGGGCACTGGGCAACGGTCAGGCCACGGGACTCCACGGTTTCGCCCATGATCAGATCGGCCTTGCGCACATCGGCAAAGGCTGTTCCCGGGCTCAGCGCCGTCCAGGCCGCAGCAAGGACGAAGGCCAGGGCAAATCCGATACGAATAGCGGTGCAAGCTGCTACGTTAGTGCGTCCCATCAACTTCCTTTCACTTCCAAGCCATCAAGGCCGAGCACCTGCGCAGCTGAAAGCCACGCAGGCGCATTCAAACCAAAAGCTGTCCACGTCACAAGGCGAAAGCGGATCACGCGGATCCTTCATCCCCTTCTCCCGAGCCACCGTCTTCCCCAGAGCCAGAGCCTTCGTTCCCTCCGGTGCCCACCAAGGTCACCTCGTCCTTGGGATCGTATTCGGAGGTGAACTCGTCCTCCCTGACAACATTGCCCTGGGAATCCTTAACCATGCGTACCACCGTGATAATGGAGCCGTTGGTGCCCGTGGTTTGGATTTCGGTGTAACCGGCTGGGTAATCCGGATCCTTCTTGGTGACCTTCTTGAACTTCTTGCCCTGTTGCCAATCCCCCACCTGGGTGGTCACGGTATAGCCGGGGCTGATTCCGTACAGCGAAACGGTAACCGAGGAATCAGTGTAGGAGGTGCGCATCAGGATGTCGGAGTCGGTGTCATTGGTCCACTTCAGATCCAGATCCGGCCAGCTCACCGCTGCATCGCGGCCTTCCGGATACGCAGCAATGTACAGGGAGTGGTTACGTCGTTGGGGAACGGGATAGCCCGCCTCATACACCGCGTTGAACACCGTGGTGGCCACCTGGCACACACCGCCTCCGATGGAGTCAACGTACTCGCCGTCCAGAATGGAGCCCGCAGCCTGGAATCCCTTCTCCTCCGTGCTTTCGCCCGCCACGTCGTTGAAGGACCAGCTGCCCTGAGCGGGGCAGATGGAGTTATTCAGCTCATCAGCAGCCACGTGGATGTTATTCACGCGGGCCTCCGTGCCCTCACCGGTGTTGTACTCGGTGGTGAAGGAGGAAATGAGCTGTATGATGCCCGAGTCAAGAGCCTCCTGGAAGCCCATGGAGCTGGGCAGCGGGCCAACGCCCACCTGAATGCTCACCGGCGTTCCATCAGCTTCGGCGGCGCCCTCCTGAGGTTTGTTGGATTCATCCCCGAACAGGGCAACGGTCAGGTCCTGGGCGGCCTGGGGAATCTGGGGCATGGAGCCCTCCCCTGCTATGCCCACCACGGGACCGCTTTCGCCTATGGCGAAGCTCACGGTTATGGCCTGGTTGTTGAATGCCTGCCCCAGCTGCTGCACGATGGTCGCCCGGGAGGCGTTTTCGTCCACGAAGGGAATCAGCTTCCAACCGCCGTTACGCTGCTCGATCCTGGTGGCGATCCAAGATCCAACATCTGATGTGGAAGCCTGCCAGGACACCGCCTCGCAGGTGATCATCGCTCCGTCCGCAATGGCCCTGTTCACTGTATCGCATACAGCGGTAGCTGCCTCCTCATCAATGCGCAGAGGCGCGTAAGGCGCGTTGGCAATGAACTCCCCGCTGCCGTTTTCCGAAGTCAGTATAATGTTCAATATGGAGGCGGAAAGCTGGTCCCGATCCACCATGTACCCGTCGTGGCCTTCGGTGACGGACGCCTTGCCCTTCTCCACCTTGATGTTCCAGTCCAGGCGAGGGTCGCCGATGGTCTTGTCGATCTTCTGAGCGAAGGCCTCCACCTTCTCCTGGTCGAAGCTCAGCCCGAGCCCAAGGTCCACGCCTCCCAGCAGTGCCCGCAGGCGGCCGATGATAAGATCGCCGCGTCCCACGTTGAGCGCAGCCTGGGCCCTTTCGGCATAATCTACGGTTGCACCCAGCTCGGCAGGAGTGACCTCCCACTTCTTGGTGTTCGCCTGCACCTGCTCTACGGAAAGCTGCTCTTCGGGGCCCAGG
>JAQXGX010000195.1 GCA_029006935.1 Eggerthellales bacterium
GCTTTCCCTACTATATACGACTCCTCGCTTGGCAAGGCCGCACACGTCGCGCCTTGGCGCAGCGCCCTACCCTTGGCGAAGGATGCGCGGCTCAGGTCCGGTGCAGTCCACGATGGTGGAGGCCACGCCGCTTGCAGAAAGGCCTCCTTCCACCACGCAGCCTACCGCCGCTGCAAGGGCGGGGTCGATCTGCGCGGCACTTCCCGCTGCCGGCATCCCCGATGCGTTGGCGGAGGTAGTGGCCAGAGGGAATCCCACCCGGCCTATAAGCTCCAGGGCCACGGGATCGTTGGGCATGCGCAGCCCGATGGTGCCCTGGGCCGAGGCAAAGGCCGCCGGAACCCGACGGCTGGCGCGAACCACCACCGTCAGCGGACCCGGCCAGTGCCGGTCCGCCAGCTGGCGGGCAAGGTCGGGGACGTCAGCGCCGTATACGTCCAGGTCAGCGGGGGATCCCACCAGCCAGGCAATGGGCTTGGAGGCGTCCCTGCGCTTCAGGTCGTAGAGCAGCCGGGGAGATGGGGCGTGGCCCACGGAAACGCCCAGGCCGAAGACGGTGTCGGTGGGAAAGATCACCGCGCCGCCGGCCTTGAGCACCTCTACCGCATGCTGCAGGCTTGTTTCGTCGGCCATGACCCCTCCCCCAAATGGTCTTGCGCCCCGAGCAGACGCTCCCTTGTTCCTGGCCGCTATTATAGGCGCTTTTCACCTAAGGACGAAAACCCGGGTGCGCTGCGCAGTCACGATCACCCTAAGAGCAGGTCGTACTTGTTCTTGATGCGCTGCAGCTTCCGCTGCCACGGTGCGTACAGGGCCAGCAGGAACACCACCGTGGCAAAGCCGTGGGTCGCATCCAGCAGAAACGCCGCCGAAAACGCCGTCACCACCGCGGGCCAGGTCAGCGGGTGCACGAAGCCCACCACGTACCAGCTGTTCAGGATGAGCCCGTACCCCAGCAAGGGGGCCAGGAAGCCGTACGCGTACAGCACCGCCGCACGGTCGAAGGCTCCCCTGGAAGCCAGGATGCCGGCACCGTACCCGATGAGCCCCCAGGCGTACATCTGCCAGGGAGTCCAGGGGCCCTGGCCGAAGAAGAAGTTGCTCACCAGGGCCGCCAAGGCCCCCACCATGAAGCCGCAGCGCTTGCCGAACACCGCGCCAGCAATGATGGCGATGGCGCTTACCGGCTTGAAGTCCGGGATGGGGGCAAAAATCATGCGCCCCGCCGCGGCAAGGGCGGCAAGGACCACCGTGGGCATGATCTGCTTCAGCGGAGGTCGGGAGCGCTCGAAGCCGGCGAAGAACACCAGCAGGCACAGCAGGGAAACCACCAGGGTGAGCAGGGCCGACTGCTCGATCTGCAGGTAGGCGCACACCCCCAGGGTCACGGGCACCAGCGCCAACGCCGGCACCTCCAGGTGCTGCCAAAGGTCTTTCGCCCCTTTCCTCACTGCCGACCGTCCTTCCATGTGGTGAAGAAACGATCCATGGTGGGACGATAGAACAGGTTTTCCCGGAAGAACTCCGCCGTAGGCTGGGTACAAGCAACCTGACCGTCAAAGAGCAGGGAGGTGACCTGGCTTACCCGGGCAGCGAAGGAAAGGTCGTGGGTAGCCATGAGAATGCAGGCTCCCTGGGACGCAAGCTGGACCAGGGCGTCTGCCAGCATCATTCGGTAGCGGCTGTCCAGACCTTTGGTTGGCTCGTCCATGAGCAGCAGCCCGGGCCGTACCAGGGCAACCTTGCAAAAGGCCAAAAGCTGCTGCTGACCACCGGAAAGGTCGTAGGGATGCTGCTCCATCAGCCCTTCAAGGCCGCAGCGGCTGATCCACTCCTCCACATCCTGGGATGAAATCCCCTTGCTCGTCTGCCACTCTCCCAGCTCCTCTGCTACGGTATCCGCCACGAACAGGGCCTTGGGGTCCTGGGGCAGAAGAGCTTGGCGCCGAGCATGGCTGTTGCCAAGTCTGCCCCGGTCCAAGCGCAAGGCTCCGACCAAGCATTTGAGCAACGTGGATTTACCGCACCCGTTGCCTCCCACCAGGGCGTGTATGACCCCGTCATGCAGCTCCAGGTCAAGCCCGCGCAGAACAAAGGGCAGATCCCGGCCGTAGCGAACATAAACGTCCTGCGCTCTCACCGCTGGCTTTTCCCGGTACGCCCCAGGAGCAGATGGGCACATGCTCCCATAGTCCACGGACAGAGCCAGCTGACATACCTGGGACCGATACTCCTCCAAGTCACGCTCCACCACCGAGCCCTGCTCCATCTGGAACAGGCTGGTGGCGTACTCCGCCACCAGCTCCTGCTCGTGGGTAACCACCACCACGGTCACTCCCAGCTCCCGGTTCACCCTGAACAGGGCATGGAGGAAGGTCTTTGCCGCCACGGGATCCAACTGGCCAGTGGGCTCGTCCAGAAGCAGGATCTTAGGACGAAGGGCAAGCACGCTTGCCAGCACCAAAAGCTGCTGCTGGCCGCCGGAAAGGGAGTCGGTGGATTGGTCCAGCCAGGACCCGATTCCGAAAAAGTGGGCCACCTCCGCCACTCTTCGTCTCATGGAGTCCGCAGGCACCCCCAGGTTTTCCAGCCCGAAGGCTAGCTCATGCCATACGGAGTCGCACACGATTTGGTTGGCGGGATTTTGGGCAACGTATCCCACCGTTTCGGCAGAGGCCAGGCCGCCAAGGTCCTGCACCGGCGTGCCTGCAATCTCCAAAACCCCCTGACGCACTCCCGCAGGAGCCAGCTCGGGCTTCAGGTTTCGCAACAAAGTGGTCTTGCCGCAACCCGTAGGACCCACCAGCAGGGCAAAGCTCCCCTGCTCTACCTCCCAGTTCACCGGGCCCACCACCTGCTTGCCCATGCTTCCATTAGGCTGGCGGTAGGAAAAGCAGAAGTCCTTGGCAGCAATGGCCTTCCCCACACTCACCTTCTCCATGCAACACACTCCCTTAACCACAGAAAAGCAGGCACCATCAGCAGCGCCACGTAGGGGAAGTAACCCCACCACAACGGGTTTGCCCAGGTCATCTTAGGATAAAACGAAAAGCAGCCGCAGGCGGTCATAGCACACCAGGCGCTTACGGCCACAAGCGCCGCCAACAGGCCCAAAACCACCGCATCCTCCAGGCGAAAGCCGCTTCGCCGGTAGGTGGTGCGCTTGGCGGTCGCCCCCCAGCCCCGGGCCCTCATGGCCTCTGCGGTGTCCAGGGAGTCTTCCATCCCCCACCCCATAAGCACCGACACGCCGCGCATGCTCCCTTGAAGCTGAGCCGCCTTGCGTCGCACCGGGTTTCGGGAGGGGGCCCGGCCTTCCGTCCCCAACCCTGCTGCCGTGCAGGCAGCCTGCACCGTGCCGATGGCGGTGCCCCGTCGCACGAACCGGGGCACCAAGCGCAGCACCATGGTGATCATAAGGCCCAGCGTCGGCGCCACGCTGCCAGTAAGCTGCATGAGCTTGTCGCTGGTCAGGATGTGGCTCAGGTTGGAAAACCACACCATGACCGCCACCAGCATCACGCCCATGCAGGCACCGTAGCACAGGCTCTCCAGGTAGTACGCGTGCATTTCGCCCCAGGTG
>JAQXGX010000196.1 GCA_029006935.1 Eggerthellales bacterium
TGCTGTTGACAGTGTGTATATGCGTGTATATAGTGTGCATATAGGGTATATACACTCTTGATCGGGACGCCGGTCATATCCCGGGAGCATCGTGCAGGCGCCGCAGGACGCTTTCGGGTTACACGAAAGACGGCAGGAAAGAACGAACTGTGGACATAATCATCTCCAACTCAAGCGGAAAACCGATCTACGAGCAGATAACCGCGCAGATAAAGGCAAGCATTCTGCAAGGCGTGCTCAAGGAAGGGGACCAGCTGCCTTCCATCCGCGCGTTGGCAAACAGCCTGGGGGTAAGCGTTATCACCACCAAACGGGCCTACTCCGACCTGGAAGACCAGGGGTTCGTCCATACCGTTCAGGGGAAGGGCAGCTTCGTTTCCGGCGGAAACAAGCAGATGCTGCGGGAAGAGCAGCTCAGGCGGATCGAAGGCCATCTGGGCAACGCTCTTGAGGAAGCGGCTTCGGCGGGAATCGAGCTTGCCGAGCTTCACCAGATTCTGGACGCCCTTGCTCTGGACTAGGGCAATCCCAATCACCATCACCGATTAAGGGAAGAACATGCAAAACGAACTGATTGCCATTACGGGCCTGACGAAGCGCTACCAAGGCTTTGCCCTGTCCGATTTCAGCCTGAGCGTGGAGCCGGGCAGCATCGTGGGCTTTGTGGGGGCTAACGGCGCCGGCAAGACCACCACCATCAAGTGCCTGCTGGGAACGGTGTTTCCCGACCAGGGGTCCATCCGGATCTTCGGCCAGGAAACCAGCCCCTGCTCTCCGGCATGCATCGGCCACGGCGCCCGAGCGGCGCTCATGCAGGACGTGGGGTACGTGCCCGATACCTGCGCTTTCCCCGACGACTGCACCGTGGAAGGGGTGGGGCGGATCGGCGCCGGGCTTTTCGCCCGCTGGAACGGAGTTCGCTACGCTTCCCTGTGCAAGGGCTTTGACCTGGAGGGACGCAAGAAGATCAAGGAGCTTTCCCGCGGCATGGGTATGAAGCTTTCCCTGGCCTTTGCCCTGGCTCATGAGCCGCGGCTGTTGGTTTTGGACGAAGCCACTGCCGGCCTGGACCCTCTTGCTCGCGACGAGGTGCTTGGGGTGATCCGCGAATTCGTGTCCGACGACGATCGGGGCGTGCTCGTTTCCAGCCACATTACCAGCGATCTGGAGAAGGCGGCGGACCGTATTGTGTGCATCGATGCAGGTCAGCTGGTGTTCGACCTGGCGGTGGACGAAATCACCGACCTGGCCGGCGTTGCCCATTGCCGTGCCGCCGATCTTGAGGCGCTGGCCATGAGCCGGGCCTTTGACCCGGGTAGTCTGCGGATGAGGCGCGATGCGTACGCGACTCAGGTGCTGGTGCCCAACCGCTTTGAGTTTGCCGAGGCCTTCCCGGAGATCGCGGTGGACCGTGTTTCCATCGATGACTATCTTTCCTTTGTTCTGAAGGGGGAGCAGCTGTGAAATCTGCATTCATGATTGACTTCCAAGTCTGCCGTTCCATGCTGAGGCAGCAGTTTGTTTCGGCCATCATCATTGCCCTGGTCATTGCCCTGCCCTTGGGCAACCTGTATGCCATCGTCCCCACGGTGACCCTGGCGGTTGCCGTTTCCGCCGGGTTTTCCGTTATGGCCCTTGACGAGCAGAACAGCTGGGAGGCGTTTCGCGCTGCTTTGCCGGTGACTCGCAGGGGCATCATGTTCGGACGCGCGCTGTTCATTGCCACCGTTACCCTGGCCGCCATGCTGGTGGGTGTTGTGGCCAGCGCGGTGGTGAGCCAGGCGTTTCCGCTGATCGACGCTACGTGGGGGCAGATCATGGAGATGGACCCCGAAGGCTACGTATTCGAGGCTGCTCCTATGGTGCTGAGCTGCGGCTTTTCCCTGGTGATCTTGGGCACGGTCATGTGCGTGACCTTGCCGCTGGTGGCCAAGTACGGCATGACCAAGGCCATCCGATTCATTCCTCTGGCTATGTGCGCCGTGGGCGTGACGGTTGCCTGCGTGGTGGGGTCCATGTCGGTGTTCAGCGGCCTGACCAGTGCCCTTGCGGAGTGGTTCGCGGCAAGTCCTGTTCCCGTGGGCCTGTTCTTGGCGGTTGCGGCTGTTTGCCTGTTCGCGGTGGGCGCCGTGCTTGCCAGCAGGCTGTACCAGAGGCGGGAGTTCTAGGGAGCTACGGCGGCCGGCAGCTTTGGTTGTCGGCCGCCCGTGTCAATTTGGGCGCCGAAAGCGGGCTTGTGCCCTGGAAACCAGAGGGTCGCTGTCAATTTGGTGGTCGAAAGCATGGGGCGGTGTCAATTTGGGTGCCGAGATTATGCTTTCGACGGTCAAATTGACACGAGTACGCCCTAAAGCAGACCAGGGTCACGCTCTCGGCATCCGATTTGCCAGGGCCTCGGCCCTGCGAGGGTCGAGGTCACGCTTTCGGCACCCAAATTGACAGCCCAGCTTTGAGCGTCGGATCCCCTCTCGAAGGGCCCGAAGGGGCGACGCTGCCATTTTCGACGTCTTTACCACGGACGAAGCCGTTTTGCTGCCAAATCTGACGTCTTTACCGCTTGGGCAAAGAGGACTAAATTGGCGTGAGCGCATCTTTCGTCCTGAAGACCTACGCCTTCCAGCTCCGGATACGCGCGGAAAGCTCCCTGAGCTCCTCGGGCGAAAGCTGGTCCAGATGTTCCAACTGGTCCTGCACCTTGGCGATGCTGCGGCCGGCCTGATCCTGAATCAGCTGGTTGCAGTAGGCCACCACCACGCCGGTAATGACCGCAAGGTAGAACACGCTCACTACGCTGAGCAGCACCAGCACCACCCGGCATAGGGCGCTGTGGGTGGGAAGGTCGCCGAAGCCGATGGTCGTGACCGACTGGAAGCACAGCCACAGGGCGTTGCCCAGGCCTCCCACCTGGGGATATCCCAGCCAAATGACCAGGGCGCACAGCAGAAAGATTGTCAGGAACACCACGGTGATGTGCCCGAGGCCGGCTTGGCGAATGATCTTGCCGATCATCCTTAGTCTGAACATGGGTCAGCATCCTTTCGTCGGTTCGGGTCGAGTCGCGCGTCGGCTCCGTGGCTTTGCAGCGCCTTCGGCAGGGGCATGGCGGCGCCCAGCATGCAGGCAACGCCCATCCACAGGATGCCGGAAGCGGGGAAGCACATGAGCAGCAGGGCCAGGGCGATCAGAGGTTTGCGCTGCACGCCGGCTACCAGGGTGGCCGTGGTCACCGCCACGCAGAACATGGGCTCTAGCTGGGAAAGGGAGGCAAGGCCGTACCCCAGGGCAATGCCCGCGAAGATGCAGGGGAAGAAATGCCCGCCGTTCCAGCCGAAGTTCAGGCACAGAGGCGTGGCCAGGCATTTCAGCAGGCCAGTGGCTATAAGGACCACGGCGCCCATGCTCTGCCACGACTCCATCAGGGCAAAGGCCTGCTCTTCTCCGGGGAACAGGACCAAGGGAAGGGGGATGGCGATCAGCCCCAGCACCACGCCTGCCACCAGGGGCTTGAGCACGGGGTGGTGCCCCATGGCGCTGCTCATGCGGGCGAAAACCATTTCGCCCCCGTGGAACAGAAGCGCTCCGATGTATCCCAGCGCCAGGCAGGGAAGGGCCCACCACAGCTTGTTGGCTCCCGGTACCATGCCGTCGAAGCGGGGGAGGCCGCCGTTTTTGCCCAGGATCCAGGAAAGGAGAACCGCGCCGGCCAGGGCTCCCAGGGCGGCGGAGGTGTACAGCACCAGCTTCACCTTGCGGCGGTACTCGTAGTCGTCGGGGCTGCTGCTCGGGGAGTCGGGGAAGTCGGGCGAGCCCGGCGTACCTGGCGAGTTTGGGGAATCCGGGGAAGCGCCGGGTGCGGGCATGGCGTCTTGGGACGCGGCCACCACGCCGACGAAGGGGGTTGCGAACACGGCAGAGAGCACGGCGGAGATCGTGACGTCTACCAGGCCTTTTACGCGAATGCCCGCCCTTTTGAGCCGCTGACCCAGCTTGGTGCAGGCGGCTGCGGCAATGCCCGTGAGACCGGCTTCGGGACCCACGGATCCGCCGAACACGAGCGGCAGCAGAAAGCCCACCACGCTGGCTGCGGGCCTTTCCAGGGTGTAGCCGCCGGTCTGCTTGACGGAGGAAAGCACCTGGTCAAGGGACTGGGGCTGTCCACCAAAGCGCCAGGTCCATAGCCCTATGAGCAGCCCGCCCACAGTGCAGAAGGCCAGGGGCAGCCACCACGAGGAAAGCCCGGCGGCGCTTAAGGCCGCGGACAACTGCCCGTACCCGCCCTCCCAAAGAAGCTGGGTCAGAAACGCGGACAGCCTGAGCAGGGCACATACGGCAAGCCCCACCGTTGCTCCCAGGACCAGGGAAAGCAGCACCATGCCGAAGCTTGCCGCGGCTTTTTCGCCCGTGGTTTCAAGGGGGTTGCCCATATCGCCGATGAATTGCTTGTTCCGTTCGCCTTTGCTCATGGGGCCATTATAGGGGCTGCGTCTTTGGGCCGGGGTTTGCGCGGTAGCGGCGAAGTCCAATCGTAACCTGTCTTCGCGTTCGGACCTGGTTTTGCCAGTTTGGGCGAAGGCTACGCTGGCAGGTGCGGCAGAGCGGCATCGCGTTTGTCAATCTGCGCAGCAGAGCCAATCTCGCCTGCTCTTCTCACTCTCTATGGTATAATATGTTATACGTATAACGAAAGGAGGCGCCATGGCTGATGCGATGGTGGTCGCGCGAATGACGCAGGAAAAGAAAGAGTCCGTGGCCAGGCGTCTTTCGGACATGGGTACCAACGCCTCGAGCGTGATCAACCAGCTCTACGACTACATCGAAAGAACCGGCCGGCTTCCCTTCGAAGATGGACTTCAGGAAGAAAACCGAGATCAGCGTACCCTTTCTGCGCGTCAATGGCTAGCGGAGCTCGATCGTCTGCCAGAAGGCAACGTCTTTCAGTCTTCGAGCGATGACGAGATCGCGGCCGCGCGCCTGGATGCTCGCCGTGCCAAGTGGGAGAGCGCCCAATGATGAAGCT
>JAQXGX010000197.1 GCA_029006935.1 Eggerthellales bacterium
CGTGACCGGCCGACCAGCGATCAAGCCCACTCCGGCAAGGATGGCACCGTCGTCGCCGAACATGCGGTCGCCGTGCAGCTCGAAGAAGTCGTCCAGCACGCCCTCCACGTAGGCCCGAGCCGTGGGCCGGTGCACGTTGCGCGCCCGCTGAACGCACTCCCAGGCCTGGTTGCTGTCAGCTTCCCCGGGAACCAGCTTGCGGCGAAGCTTGCGCACCGCCCGCACCGCCGTGGGGGCTGCATCGTGCTGCTGCTGCTCCGACTCCACGAAGCCAGCGCGACGGGCCGCCCGGCTGCGCTTGCCCCGGATGGAGTCCGCCTCCTGCGCCAGGCCGCGCACCACGCCCAGGGACCCCAGGGCATGGCGCAGGGCGGAAACGGGGGAAGGGGCGGGAGCTGCCGACCCGGCAAACGGGGCCTCCCCGCTCCGGGACCAGGTGGTCTGCTCCCCTTCCAGGGCCTGATGGTCGAAGGAGTCCAGGTGATCGGGGCGGGCATGCATCATGAGCAGGCGCATCAGGGCGCTGCGCAGACGCGGACGCTCCACGATGGCGTCGATAAGGCCGTGTTCCAAAGCGAACTCCGCCGTCTGGAAGCCTTCGGGAAGCTC
Organism: Eggerthellales bacterium; assembly: GCA_029006935.1. Classification (GTDB taxonomy): domain Bacteria; phylum Actinomycetota; class Coriobacteriia; order Coriobacteriales; family Eggerthellaceae; genus SUG1186. The sequence goes on from JAQXGX010000197.1 coordinate 610, forward strand.
CTGACGAATGGTGTCCCGGATCACCCTCTGGCCGGCAAAGCCGATGAGCGCCCCTGGCTCGGCCAAGATCACGTCCGCCTGCATGGCAAAGGACGCGGTCACGCCGCCGGTGGTGGGGTCGGTCAGAACGGAAACGTAGAGCAGCCTAGCCCGGGAGTGGCGCTCAAGCGCGCAGCTCACCTTGGCCATCTGCATCAGGGACACCAGGCCCTCCTGCATACGGGCGCCGCCGCTGGCGCAAAAGATCACCACCGGCAGGCCCTCTTCCGTGGCGCGATCCACCAGGTCGGAAACCTTCTGGCCCACCACCTGGCCCATGGAACCCATCAGGAAGGCGGGCTCCATGAATCCCACCGCTACCGGCAGACCGCCGATGCGGCCAAAGCCAGTTCGCACAGCCTCGTCGCAGCCGGACCTTTCGCGATTTGCCTGGAGCTTTTCCCCATAGCCGGGAAAGCCCAGGGGATCGCTTTCGGGCATGCGCGCGTTCCATTCCTGGAAGGTACCCGGATCCAGGATCTGGCCCAGCCGCTCCCGGGAGCCTATGCGCAGCAGGGAGCCGCAGCTGGGGCAGACGTAAAAGCTAGGGGCAAGCACGGCTTCATCGAAGGAAAGACCGCACTTGGAGCAGGTCATCCAGCGGACGGGGGGAAGGGTGCGCTGGTCGGGCTGGCACAGGATCCAGTCCTGGCCGAACAGGGGAAGCACCTTGTAGACCTTGGCGCCCTGCTCCGCCGCCCGGTTCAGAAACACCTGGTCAGAGCCAAGAGGCACCGACTCCTGACACAGCAGGATGGTCCCAGCGCCCACCTGGGCGGCAGCACGCAGCACCACGCAGGCGTTTACCACCAGGGCGTCCTGGGCGGCTTCGGCAAGCTCCACCACGCCGTCCGCCGCCTTGGAAGCGGCGTTCTTGCGACGGCCCTTGCCCAGGCACACATAGGTTTTCATGCCGCTTTCGCGCGCTGACTCCACCACGGCCTTGGCATCGTCCCCACGGCCCACCACCAGGGCCACCGGACGGTTGCTGGAAGCAGAGAAGCCAGTGCCGGAAGGCTGGGCCTGGACGCGCTGCAGCTCCCCCTGCTCCACCTGGGTGAAGGAGGCCACGTTGCCCACCTCCACCGCGTTGGGCGAAACCTGGCCGCCGGCCTCCTGGGCAATGCGGGACAGGCTGTAGCTCACATCCGCCGGCTGGGCGGGCTGGGCGCTGTAGGTGTAATACTTTTGGGCCATGCCTTACGCGTCCTTTCCGGTTTGCGTAGGAGCCATCACGTACTTCTGAGTCGCGGTAGCCGCCACCTGGCCGTCTACCAGGGCGGTTACCTGGGCAACGCACATGCGGCGACTGTTGCGGGTGATCTGGACCTGCAGGTCCAGCACGTCCCCAGGACAGACCTTTCGGCGGAACTTGGCATTATCTATGCCGGCAAAAAATCCCAGGCTGGAGCTTTCGGGATCCTGAGCGAACAGGCAGAAGCAGGCGGTCTGGGCCAGGGCCTCCATGATAATGACCCCAGGAAGCACCGGATACTCCGGGAAGTGCCCCGCGAACAGGGGCAGCTGGGGGTCAACGTCCAGCTGGGCCGTGGCACGTTCACCGGGAACGCACTCCAGCACGCGGCTCACCCACAGGAAGGGATCGCGGTGGGGTAACACGGACTTCACCACGTCCTGGTTGCAGGGGAAGGTCAGTTCCATGGCTACTCCCCCTTGCCTGCATCCAGTACATAGGGCGAAATTGCCAGGCACGCGTTGTGCCCGCCAAAGCCCAGGGAGTTGGAAAGGGCCACCTTCTGGGGCACGTTCATGAGCAGGCGCTGGGCAACGTTTACGTTAGTCTGGTCGTCGGGCTGATCAAATCCGCAGGTCGGGGGCACGCAGGACTGGGAAACAGAGAGCACCGTGGCAATGGCCTCCACCGCGCCGGCAGCGCCCAGCATGTGTCCCAGGGCGCCCTTCACGGAGGTCACGGGGATCTTGCGGCCATTCTCCTGGCCGCACAGGCGCAGAAGAGCTGCGGACTCGGTCTTGTCGTTTGCCGGGGTACCGGTGCCATGGGCGTTCAGATGTCCCAGGTCGGCAGGAGTGAAGCCACCTTCCTCCAGGGCCTGCTCCATGGCTCGCGCCACGCCTTCCGCCTTTGGGTCCGGAGAGGTCATGTGATAGGCGTCCCCAGTGGATCCGAAGCCAGTGATTTCTGCCAGGATATGCGCTCCGCGGGCCTGGGCATGCTCCAGTGACTCCAGAATCAGAGCACCGGCCCCTTCGCCCGCCACGAAACCTGCCCGGTCCTTGTCAAACGGACGGGACGCGCGCTGCGGGTCGGTGGACTTGGAAAGAGCACCCAGGTTGGCAAAGCCGGCAACGCTGATGGAGTTGACGGAAGCCTCCGAGCCGCCGGCCAACATCACATCGGCGTATCCGTGGCGGATGCTGCGCACCGCATGCCCGATGCAATGAGTGCCGGTGGCGCAGGCGGTGACCACGTTCACGCACTCGCCCTTCATGCCGTAGCGTATGGCCAAGTTGCCCGCGGCCATGTTGCTGATCATAGTGGGGACCAGCAGGGGCGAAACTTTCCTGGGACCCTTTTCGGCCAGGGTCAAAACCCCCTGCTGGATGGTGTCGATGCCACCAATGCCGGAGCCAAAGCTCACTCCCACCCGAGCGGCATCCTCCTGTTCCATGACCAGGCCGGACTGGGCCAGGGCTTCGTCGGCCGCCACGATGGCGTACTGGACGAACAGATCGAAGCGACGAGCCTCCTTCTTGGTCAGCCCGTTGGCAACGGCGTCGAAATCTGGCACCTGACCAGCGCATTTGACCTCAAAGTCCGTGGCTTCGAAGCGGGTGATGGGGCCAATACAGCACTTCTTCTGCATCAGCGCGTCCCACAGGGCGGTTACACCCACGCCTGCCGGAGTAACAGCCCCCATGCCGGTGACAACCACTCGATGGGTGCCGTCGGGCCTTCGGGTTCCTGCCGCCGAAGCGGCCGAATTGGAAATGCTCATAGGGAAAGACCTCCGTCCACGCAGATTACCTGCCCGGTTACATACGATGCCTGCTGGCTGGCCAGGAACGCCACCACCTCGGCCACGTCCGCCGGAGTGCCCAGGCGGCCGCAGCCGATGCGACCCTTTATGGCGTCCCGCTGCTTCTGGCTCAGGGCTTGGGTCATGTCGGTTTCCACGAACCCCGGGGCAACGGCGTTCACGGTGATTCCCCGGGAAGCCAGCTCCTTGGCCAGGGCTTTGGTCAGGCCGATCACCCCCGCCTTGGAAGCGGCGTAATTTGCCTGGCCGGCATTGCCGTACACCCCCACAACACTGCTCATGTTGATCATGCGGCCGAAGCGGCGCTTCATCATGGGACGGGCAACCGCCTTGCAGCAGTTAAAGGCGCCCCTCAGGTTTACGGCTATGACCTGGTCAAAGTCTTCTTCGCTCATGCGCATGACCAGGCCGTCCCGGGTGATACCGGCGTTGTTCACCAGCACGTCTACGGAGCCGAAGGCTTCCAGAGCGGCGTTCACCAACGCCTGGGCCTGATCGGCCCGGGAAACGTCGGCCGCCACCGCCAGGGTCTGAACCCCAAAGCTTTGGGCCAGCTCCCGGGCCAGCTCCTGGGCGGAAGACAGGCTGCGCTGGGAGGAGCTGTTCACGCACACGTTCATGCCCTGGGCCGCCAGTGCCCGAGCTACCTCCCGACCTATGCCCCGGGTGGAGCCGGTCACTACCGCACTGCAGGTCGGAGCCGTTTTCTGAGCGGGTGCGAATGCGGGAACGGGCTGAGTGTGGGGATCGATCACATGCTCCGCGGTTGCTGCTTCTTCGGCCACCTAGACGCTCCTTTCATCACGGGTCTTCCGAACCGCTACCTCTGCCTCCAGGCTTTCGGCATCCTGCACGCAAGCACGCTCCAGGCCTCGGTCCACCCGCTTGACCAGGTTGGACAAGGTGCCGCCAAAGCCCACCTCGGTGAAGCGGGTAAAGCCCGCGTCCTTCAGCAAGCTCACGCTCTGGGAAAAGCGCACCGGGCTGACCAGGTGAGCCGCCAGATGCTCCTTGGCCTGGGACGGCGTCAGGGGCTGGGCGTTCACGTTGCAGATCAGCGGGATCTGGGGCTGGGCAAAGTCCACGTCCTCCAGATAGGCGGCAAACTCCGTGGCCGCCTGCTGCATCAAGGGGCTGTGGAAGCCGCCTGCGGCTGCCAGGCGGGCGAAGCGTTTGCCGCCGTCCGTCCACGTCTGCTCGGCGCGAGCCACGGCTTCCTGGTCGCCGGAGATCACAATCTGGCCAGGACAGTTGAAGTTGGCGGGAATCAGCACCTGGTCCTGGGCGCAGGCGAGGCAGAGCTCGTTCACAGATGCTTCGTCCGCCTTCAGCAGAGCGCTCATGGCGCCGGGTCGGGCCTGGGCTGCCTGGTCCATGAGCTCCGCGCGCTTGCGCAGCAGCTGGAACATGACTTGGTCGGAAAGCATGCCGCTCACCGCCAGCGCGGGAATCTGGCCCAGGGAAAAGCCCAGCACCGCGCCAGGGCGCACGCCCTGGTCCATAAGGGCCCGGGAAAGACCCAGGGAAAGGGCGGCCAGGGCCGCCTGCGCGTTGAGGGTGCTTCCCAGCTCTTCGGCCGAAGCCTGGGTGACCAGGAAGGCCAGATCACGGCCGAACACCTGGCTCCCGCATTCCAACGCGGCCGCTACCTGGGGGATCTGGGTCAGCCCGCAGCCCATGCCGGGCTTCTGGGCGCCCTGCCCGGACAGCATGAACACGGGCAGGCGGGGGTCGAAGGCCGGGGCCGCCGGGGCGGCTTCGGGCGCGGCGGCGGTTTGGACTGCGGCGGCGGTTTCGCCCGCGACCTTGACTGCGGTGGGAGCCGCGGGAGCCGCAACAGGGGCGGCGTCCGCGGCGGCGTCCAGGGCGCGCTGACGGCGGGAGTTAGCGTCCGCCATCTGAGCCAGGGTCCATCCGCCCAGGGCCTGGGCTTCGCCCACCATTTCCTGCAGCACGTCGGCGCAGGTCTTGCGCTCATGGACCAAGCACGCCACCTGGCCGGCCATAAGGGAGCCGTTGTCCACGTCTCCTTCCACGGCGCGGCGCAGCGATCCGGAGTACAGCCCCTCCAGCTCGTCGGGGCTTTGGGCGGAGGCCTCGATCTTGCGGCAGTTGCGGGAGAACTTGTTCTTCAGGCCGCGAACCGGATGGCCGGTACCTCGGCCGGTGACGATGGTGTCGGAGTCCTTGGCCTTCAGGATGCGCTCCTTGTAGGCTTCCGCCACGCTGCACTCCTCCACCGTCAAAAAGCGCGTGCCGCACTGCACGCCTTCGGCACCCAGGGCAAAGGCCGCCACCATGCCGCGGCCGTCCACCACGCCGCCAGCTGCCACCACCGGGATGTTCACCGCTTGGCACACCGACGGAACCAGGGCGAAGGTGGTCAGCTCGCCAATGTGTCCGCCGGCCTCGGTGCCTTCCGCCACCACGGCGTCGGCTCCCAGGCGCTCCATGCGGGCGGCCAGGGCAGCAGATGCCACCACCGGCACCACCTTGATGCCGGCTTCCTTCCACATGCTTATGTAGTTGGCAGGGCTACCCGCGCCGGTGGTGATCACGTCAACGTCAAGCTCTACCAGCAACTTTGCCAGCTGGTCGGCCTTGGGGTCCATGAGCATGACGTTGACACCCAGGGGCTTGGAGGTTATCGAGCGAGCGATCTCCACCTGCTGACGCACCCAATCGAGAGGCGCCCCGCCGCAGGCGATGATACCCAAGCCGCCGGCCTCACTGACCGATCCAGCCAAGCGGCCGTCAGCAATGCGAGCCATGGCGCCCTGGAAGATGGGGTACTGGATGCCCAGCAGCTCAGTGATTCGAGTGTTCATGAGCGCGCTTCCCCGAGCTTAGAGCAGGCCCTCGATGTGGGTGACCATCTGGCCCACGGTTTCCAGGCCTTCGGGCTCGCCGAAGTCGATGCCGAACACGTCCTCGACTTCGCACATGATCTCAGTCATGTCCAGGGAATCAATGCCCAGGTCGTCCAGAGTGGCGTCCTCGGTCACGGCTTCCGCGTCCACGTCCATGGTCTCCACCAGGATGTTACGCAGGGTTTCAATGGTGCTCATATTTGCTCCTTTTGTGAATTACTTTGACAATCTAAGCATTAGACTAGCCCTTTTCGTTGCGTTGGCAATACGTTTGGGGCAAAATGTTTTGACAATCTAAGTATTTTCACAACTTGCGCACACCGCGTTCCAGCCACGGAGCCGCTGTCATCAGGGCCTTCTTCCCCATCTGGCAGCGATCCAGGCGACCGGAAGCAACGCGCGCGATTCGAGCCAGGAGGTTTCCATGGGATCTGCCGTTACGGGATGGGGATCGGCGCTGCCGAGCCTGCGAGTGGACAACAACGCCCTTTCGCAGGTGGTGGACACCAGCCATGAGTGGATTGCCAAGCGCACGGGAATCCACTCCCGCCACATTGCCGTGGACGAGGACGCAACCACCCTGGGGACCCAGGCCTGCGCCCAGGCCCTTGAGGTGGCGGAGCTGGGCGCGGGTCAGATCGACCTGCTGATCTGCACCACCAGCACGGCGGACGCCCTGCTTCCCTCCCAGGCGGCGCTTATCCGGGCACGGCTGGGGGCGTCAAACGCGGTGTGCTTTGACCTGAACGCCGCCTGCGCCGGATGCGTGTACGCCCTTTCCACCGCCCACAGCCTGCTGCAGACCATGCCGAACATGAAGCGGGCCCTGGTGGTGGGAGCGGAGTGCATGAGCCGCATTGTGGACTGGACCGACCGAGCCACCTGCGTGCTCTTCGGCGACGGCGCCGGCGCGGTAGTGCTGGAGCGCAGCGACAACGACCGCGGCGTGCTGGCGTGCGCCCTGCGCAACGAAGACGATGTTGACGACGTACTACGCTGCGACCAGATCTACAGCTGCGACCCGCCCTTTTCCGCCGACGGCGTGATCCCCTGCACGCAGGAGCAGATCGCCGCTAATGCCGAGGCCGAGGGAGTGGGACTGGAGCAGGCTCTGGCGAATGCCCACTGCACCGGCAAGGCGCCGCTGGTGCGCATGAAGGGACGAGACGTGTTCAAGTTCGCCACCCGCGTGATACCCCAAATGTTGCAGGAGGCCTGCCACCAGGCGGGGGTTTCCGTGGAGGAGCTGGATCTGGTGATCCCCCACCAGGCCAACGAGCGGATTATCTCCAACGCCGCCAAGAAGCTGGGGCTGCCCCTGGAGCGGTTCCATAGGATCATCCAAGAAACGGGCAACACCAGTTCTGCAAGCGTGCTCATGGCCCTAGCGCACGCTTATCAGCAAGGATGCATACAGCCCGGGCAACTGGTGGGCCTGGTGGGATTCGGCGCCGGACTGACTGCCGGGGCCGTGGTGCTGCGGGCGTAGCGCTGGGCGAGCGGGGCGCCGCGGCACATTGCGGGCCCGTGGTTTGACGCGGCGCGCCGAGGTAACGCTTTCGACGGTAAAATTGACACCGCGGCCCCGCACGATCGATCGCGATTTCGATTGTGTGTGCGCGGTCAAGACGCCCCGTCGCCGCATCCGCCGCGCCAGCACCCGCAACTTCCCCCAAACGCAAAATGGCGCGCCACACAGGGCGCGCCGCACGGAGCAAAAGATTCTGGATTGACGTTAGAAGCAGAAGCCGGGGGATACGTAGAAGGGGTGGTTTGCGGTGTAACCAGTACAGCGTCCGTTGTGGGCGATCACGAAGAAACTCATGTCGCTAACCGGCGAACGAAGCCACCACCAGCACGTTCCCTTCGAAGATGCGTCCGTCTTTGCAAGAAGAGAACTGCTGCTGAACGTCACCTTCTTGCTCGCATAGAGCCGGTATTGGAATCCCTCGGCTTCGCAGATTCTGCGAAGCTCTTTGGAGAATCGAGAGCCGTCTAAACTGCCGACGCACTCCGTCGGGCTCAACAGCCAAAGCTTGTCAGAGGTGACGGTCACCGCTGAGAGGCTAGTGGTATCTCCCTTGTTGTTGGTGAGCTTGCGCACAGATGCGATCCTGCTGCGAAGGTCGTAGGGCAGGGAGTCGTAGAAGGCGTTGTTGAGCCAGGCGCGCATATCGCTGTTTTGCCATCCTCCGGAGGTGGTCAGTTTCATGTCCGCCGCATGGCGGGCGACGCCCTCCTTAAACCCGAAGGTGATTCCCGCCCTTTCCCCGGATGTCTTCTTGTCATGCCAGAAGCCCAGTATCTGCACGTGGCAATGGGTTCCGTCGGAAAGAGTCACGCACTTATACTCGTTGCCCGTGAGCCTTCCGCTCTTCTCAACAAGGCCCAGCTCCTTGGCCTTGGCAAGGGCTTCTTGGGCAGAGCCCGCCCTAGCGATCTGGTTGGAGAAGCTCTTCAGCTGCTTCCAGCTGAATCTTTCCAAGGTGCCATCCCGTCCCGAAGGCGTTGCTTTCTTGTCCGACCAGGCCCCGTAGGTCTTCCGGGTTCCCTGGACGTACGCCCTCACCTTGATCCAGTCCGTGTTGCGGGGAACCGTGAGGTACTTCTTTCCCTTGGCTTTGGTGGTTAGCGTCTTGGAAGTTTTTGCGCCCTTGCCATACTGAATCTGATAGCCCGTGGCCCCCGGAATCTTGTCCCAGGTCATCAGAAATCTTTTGTAGCAAGAGGTTTTTTTAACGTATAAAGAGGTGACCTTGCTTGGTTTTGTCGCCCCGCACACTGTCCCTGACCATGAGCCGTAGGAGCAGCTTCTTCCTCCCAGGGCTTTGTAAGCGCGCACCTTGAAGTAGTAACGCTTTCCGCAGGTCAAGGCCCGGAAGGAACGGGAATCCAGAGAAGTCCTGACCGTGTTTGCGCCCGAAAAGGTCTTCTTGGTGCCGATCTTCACCTGGTAGCCGGTGACGCCGCTGACCTTCTTCCAGCTCACCTTGACGCTGCTGGTGCTGGTCCCCGAGGCCGTGACCCCGGTCACCTTGGCGGGCGCCTTCGCCAGCGCCTGGTGG